>NZ_JCALCN010000019.1:0-104964 GCF_059812345.1 Mycobacterium sp. NGS59 | reverse complement strand
GCTCGCGCCTCGGGCTCAGGCGGGCGCGAACAGCGGTGCTCCGCTGGAACCCTTCTCCGGCCGAAGCTGGACGGGCATTCCGCAGGTCACCGAATCCGGCTCGCAGTCAACGATATTGGCTGCGACACGCAGTCCGCTCTGTTCGCTGAGTTCGACCAGCGCGATGACGTACGGCGTGGGGATCTCCGGGTTGTACGGGTGGTGGTTGACCGTGTAGGTGAACACCGTCCCACGTCCCGAGACCGGCTTGGCCGTCAATTCGGCTGCGCAATCGCGGCAGGTACCGGTGGCGGGGTGCACCCACCGCGCGCACGTGTCGCAATGCTCCACGAGCAGTGGGGAGGTGGCCGACTCGGTTGTCACGACCAATACAGTACGCTCTACCGGATCCCTTCTTAGACGTGTGCGGCGCGTAGATGCTACGGACGGTGCAAGTGGAGTTCTTCGAAAAAGATGCGGTCCTGTCCGGCGTCGGCATCTCCCGGATCGGTCGTCGAACCGGCATCCCGGGACGGGATCTCACCATGGAGGCGGTCCGCGCCGCCATCGACGACGCGGGATTGGCGCCGGCCGATGTCGACGGAATCGCCACCTTGGGTGACACCCCGGCGGGGGAGGTCAACGCCGCGCTGCGGATCGATGCGAGCGACTGTGGCAGCGGTTTCGGCACCGGCGGGTTGCTGAGTCCGGTCATGTCGGCGTGCCGGGCGGTCGCCGAACGACGGGCACGGCATGTGGTGGTCTACCGGACCATCCAGATGCTCGGCGGCACCGTGCTGCCCCAGGACAAGAACGCGCCCGCCCCGCCGCTCGCGCGGATGTTCTCCACCCCCGAGGGTGAAGAGCGTCCCGCGGTCGGCGCGATGGACGACATCAACGATCTGATTGCGGCGCATGCCTATTCGGCTGCGAACTGGTTGGCCCTGCATTGCCGTCGGCATATGGACCTGTACGGGACCACCAAGGAACAACTAGGCTGGATCGCCCTCAACGGCCGGCGCAACGCCGCATTGAATCCCCGCGCGGTCTACCGGGACCCGATGACGATGTCCGATTACCTGGGTGCGCGGTTGGTGTCCACACCGTTCGGATTGCTCGATTGCGATGTGCCCATTGACGGCTCGATTGCAGTGGTGGTTTCGCACGCGGATTACGCCGACGACTGCCCGCACCGTGCCGTGCGGGTCGAGGCGATCGGCGGTTCCAACGGTGCCGGCGGATGGTTCCACCGCGATGACTATCCGAAGATGGCGATGTCGGACGCCACCGCGCAGATGTGGTCGCGAACGGAGTTGACGCCGAACGACATTCAGGTCGCCGAGTTGTACGACGGGTTCACCTATCTCACGCTCGCCTGGCTGGAGGCCATCGGGTTATGCGGTGACGGGGAGGCCGGCCCGTTCGTGGAAGGCGGCGTTCGCATCGCGCGTGACGGGCAGCTGCCGCTGAACACCTACGGCGGGCAGCTGTCGGCCGGTCGCATGCACGGCTATTGGGCGTTGCACGAAGGATGCCTGCAACTGCGCGGTGACGCCGGCGAGCGCCAGGTTTCGCAACGCCCCGAGGTCGGCGTGGTATCGGTGGGCGGCGGCCCGGTCGCAGGATGCATGTTGCTGACCTGCTGAGGCGCGTCACGCGGTGGGCAGGGCCACTACCCGTTGCGGGATGCCGGCCATACCGCCAACCGCTCACTGCGGATGTTCTATGCCTACATCCGGAAGTGGGGTGTCACGAAGTGTGCTACCGCAACCCACGGAGAACAACGCGAATGCGGCAAAGATGATCGCAGCGACGGTTTTGAAAGTCTTGCTCTTCGCTTTCATTCGGACTCGCCTTCCTCGCACCTGAACGCGGTTGGGTTGCGAACAGTGTCGTGATGTTATCGCCGCGATTGAACGGGGCTAGCCGTTTCGCGATATTGCACAGGAAATGCACTTGCGCCTGACGACAGCTGCGGTCTAACGTCTCCGATCGTGCGTCTTCTCGATCGTGCCGTAGTAGCCAGCACCCGCAGCGGGGTCTGATCCAGACCGACCCCCCGCTGTGGGTCGGAAGCTATTACCGTCGGTCGCTCCTTCGAGCCAGAGAAGACCGGCACCATGACCCTTTCCCCGCACGACTTCGACTGCACCGCCGACGTCTGGTTCGGACGCCAGTTCGGCGTCGAGCTGCCGCAGGGCCTGCGCACCCCGGCCGCCGCGATGACCTGGGAAGGGTTCGTCGCGACCTACGGCCGAGCCAACGGGCCGCTGCGGCTGGGTCGTTGGGCATGTACAGACCCCCAGCGGCCAGCCACCCGGCTGGGTCCACAGGCCCGGAATTTCCGTGCGGTGCTCGCCTTCGGCGATCGCATCGGCGCGTTGACCGCATCGGCGAGCGGGCCCATCGCGGCGCTCACCGCGATGCTGCACGAGCGCGGAATCTTGTTGGAAATCCAGAAGTTTCACCAGATGCATGCGGCCGGTCGCACCATGACGTTCGTCCGCGGCACCGACGGCGTCGGCGCCGAGTGGGCCATGGGCTGGGCGGATGATCCGACACAGTCGGCGCTACGGGCGGTGATCGCCTGCGCCAACCGGTTGCTGGCCTGACGGTGTCAGGCGGACTTACAACGGACGCAACACGATGTGCATGCCGTCCATCGGGACGGGCATGCCGCCGTAGTCCCAGCGCGGCTGGTAACCCGGGTACGGGAGTTCCAGGCGGTAGCGTCGCAACAGCCGGTGCAGGATCGTCTTGACCTCGAGCTGGCCGAACACCATCCCGATGCATTTGTGCGCGCCGCCGCCGAACGGGGTGAACGCATACCGGTGCCGCTTGTGCTCGTTGCGGGGCTCGGTGAAACGCTCCGGGTCGAACTTCATCGGGTCCGTCCAGAATTCGGGCAACCGGTGATTCATCCCCGGGAACGCCGTGACGTTGGTGCCCTTGGGTAGATAGTGACCCACCAGCTCGGTGTCGCGGACCGTGCGGCGCATCGCCCACTGCACGGGCGTCACCAACCGGATCGATTCGTTGAGCACCAGGTCCAACGACTCCAGCTTCTCCAACGATTCGATGTCCAACGGACCGTCGCCGAGTCGGTCGGATTCGTCGCGGCAACGCTGCTGCCATTCGGGGTTGGCGGCCAGGTAGTAGATCATCGTGGTGGCCGTGGACGTCGACGTGTCGTGGGCGGCCATCATCAAAAAGATCATGTGGTTGACGACATCCTCGTCGGAGAACTTGTTGCCGTCCTCGTCCTCGGTCTGACACAGCACGGTCAGCAGGTCGTTGCCATCTTTGCCGCGACGCTCCTTAACCCGCTCCTCGAAATAGTTCTCCAGCAACTCGCGGGCTTTGAGCCCCCGCCACCACGTGAACGGCGGTACCCCGGCCCGGATGACGGCGTTGCCGGCGCGGGTCGTCGTGGTGAACGCCTTGTTCACCTTGGTGACCAGCTCGCGGTCGCTACCCGGCTCGTGACCCATGAAGACCATGGATGCGATATCCAGGGTCAGTTCCTTCATCGCCGGATAGAGCAGGAACCGGGGGTCGTTGGTCACCCAGTCGTTGCTGACGACCTTCGACACCACCTGGTCGATATGTTCGACGTAGCCGACCAGCCGGGACCGGATGAACGCCTCCTGCATGATCCGCCGGTGGAACATGTGCTCTTCGAAGTCGAGCAACATCAGTCCGCGGCGGAAGAACGGGCCGATCACCGGCGTCCAGCCCTGCTGCGAATAGTCCTTGTTGCGGTTGGAGTAGATGGTCTGCGCGGCATCGGGACCCAGCGCCACGACGAACGGCATCACCGGCGAGTCCGCGAAGACCACCGGCCCCTTGTTCTCGTAGAGGAACATCAAGTAGTCCGGGCCACCGCGGAGCATTTCGATCATGTGCCCCAGGATCGGCAGCCCGCGGTCGCCGACGACCGGCTTGAGGCCACTGTCCGGCGGGGGATCGGCGAGCCGCGTCTCGGGGAATTGGACGTCTCGCAGCTTGCGCTCGACCAGGGCCATACCCGGGAAATTGTTGAACGACGGCGTCAACCGCCGCTGCGCCTGATCGAGCAGATAAGCGGGGGTGCTGATTGTCGTCATTGACACGCTCCTTCGCGGCTGTGGCGGCCGTCACTACCGTCCATCCTCGGGATGAAGTTGACGGCTGTCAAGTTTTGTTGCGGGCGGCATGGTGCAATGGTCAGGTGGTGATCGGGAGTGAATAGCAACGCAGCGAGTCGGGATGACGGCGCGCCACTGCGGCGACGCGGTGACAAGCACCGCGTGGCGATCATGCAGGCGGTCCGTGAGCTCCTGCAGGAGCGGCCGTTCGCTGAGTTGTCGGTCAGCACCATCAGCCTGCGAGCGGGTGTGGCCCGCTCCGGCTTCTACTTCTACTTCGACTCGAAGTATTCGGTGCTCGCGCAGATCCTGGCCGAGGCCGCCGAAGAACTCGAGGAACTCACCCAGTATTTCGCGCCCCGCCAGCCCGGTGAGTCGCCGGAACAATTCGCCAAGCGAATGGTCGGCAGCGCAGCGGTGGTCTACGCGAACAACGATCCGGTGATGACCGCGTGCAACGCGGCCCGTCAAACCGACGTCGAGATCCGCGAAATTCTGGACAAGCAGTTCGAAACGCTGTTGGGCCAGATCGTGAACATCGTCGATGCCGAGGTCAAAGCCGGGACAGCGCAACCGATCAGCGACGACCTGCCGATCTTGATTCGTACCCTGGCGGGGACCACCGCGTTGATGCTCACCGGGGACCCCATACTCGTCGGCCGGGACGACGATGTGGAACGTCGGGTGCGGGTGCTGGAACAGCTGTGGCTGAACGCGCTGTGGGGCGGTCCCAGTCGGTAGGGTTCCCGCGCCGTATCGTCTCGACCATGGCGCAGCAGAATTCAGCAGCAAAGCGGTATTTCGCCGGGAAGCGGTGCTTCGTGACGGGTGCGGCCAGCGGTATCGGCCGTGCCACGGCGTTGCGACTGGCCGCGCAGGGGGCTGAGCTGTATCTGACCGACCGCGACGCGGACGGCCTGACTCAGACGGTGGCCGACGCTCGGGCGCTGGGCGCGGAGGTGCCCGCCTATCGCGTCCTGGACATCTCCGACTACGAGCAGGTGTCGGCGTTCTCCGTCGACATCCATACCACGCACGGCAGCATGGACGTGGTGCTCAACATCGCCGGCGTCTCGGCGTGGGGCACCGTCGACCGGTTGTCGCACCAACAATGGAACAAGATGGTCGCGATCAACCTGATGGGTCCCATCCACGTGATCGAGTCGTTCGTCCCGCAAATGGTCGCGGCCGGCCGGGGCGGACATGTGGTCAACGTGTCCTCGGCGGCGGGACTGGTCGCGCTGCCGTGGCATGCCGCTTACAGCGCAAGCAAATTCGGCTTGCGCGGACTTTCCGAAGTGTTGCGCTTCGACCTGGCCCGCCACCGCATCGGGGTGTCGGTCGTGGTGCCGGGTGCGGTGAAGACGCCGCTGGTCAACACCGTCGAAATCGCCGGGGTGGACCGCGAGGACCCGCAGGTCGCCCGCTGGGTCGACCGTTTCAGCGGCCATGCCGTCTCACCGGAACGGGCAGCCGAGAAAATCCTGGCCGGGGTCGCCAAGAACCGGTATCTCATCTACACCTCGCCGGACATCCGGGCGCTGTATGCGTTCAAACGGCTGGCGTGGTGGCCTTACAGCGTGGCGATGCGCCAGGTCAATTCGATCTTCACGCGGGCGCTGCGGCCTGGTCCGCCGACCCGCGGGCTCGAATCGGGCGCCTAGTGCGGCATCTGGAGTTCTAGGCGCACCCCGAGCAGTCGGACGGGGCGATCCAGTTCGAACAGATCCAGGACGCGCACGGCGGCGGTGACGATGACGTCGGCATCGGTGGTCGGTGCGTCGAGTTTGCGGATCTTGGTGCGGGTGTAGAACGTCGCGGTGCGCACCGTGACCGCGACGCGTGTGACGACGCGGCCCTCGTTCACCACATCTGTCAGGGTCTGGCGCGCCAAATCGGCTATCGCCGAATCCATTTCAGCCCGCTCGGTCAGGTCGCGCGGAAACGTGATCACGTGGCTGCGTGAGCGCGGCACCCACGGTTCGGCGCTGACGCCGGTGTCCCCACCGCCCTTGGCCAGTAGCAGCAGCCACAGGCCGGTGCGCGGCCCGAACGTCGACGTCAGCAGCTCGCCATCGGCATGAGCGAGTTGTCGGACCGTCGAGATACCCAGAGCGGCAAGCTTTTTCGTGGTCTTGGGCCCCACGCCCCAGAGTGCGTCGACCGGGCGCTCGGCCATCAGCGTCATCCAGTTGGCGTCGGTGAGCGCAAAGATGCCAGCCGGTTTCGCGTACCCGGTCGCGATCTTGGCGCGCTGTTTGTTGTCGCTGATGCCGACCGAGCAGGACAGGCCGGTTTCCGACGACACCACGGTGCGGATCTGCTCGGCGACGGTTGCCGGGTCGCCGGCGACTCCGACGTACGCCTCGTCCCAGCCCCACACTTCGACGGGATGCCCGAGGTCGCGCAGCAATCCCATCACCTGCTCGGAGGCGGCGTCGTAGGCGGCGGAATCCGAGGGGAGGAACGTCGCGTCCGGGCAACGGCGGGCGGCGGCTCGCAGCGGCATGCCGGCGTGCACCCCGTATTCGCGGGCCTCATAGGAGGCGCAGGTGACGACCTTGCGCGGTTCGGCCGGGTCGCCGTTGCCGCCGACGATCACGGGCAGCCCGACCAACTCAGGGTGACGACGCAATTCCACCGAGGCCAGGAACTGGTCGAGGTCTACATGCAGGACCCAGCGGTGGCTTCCGGGGGTGGTCACCGCCCGCACAGCTTGCCGGCCAGGCTCGCCCAGGCGTCGCCCAACGTCTGTTGGGTGTGGCCGCCGTCGGTGAGTTGGTGTTCGACGTAGTCGACGTCGAGCAGGGCCAGCAGCGCGTCGGTCTGCGCGTCGAGGTCGCCGGTGCTGTGGGCCGCCTGCAGCAGGACCTGGACATGGCGGCGTTGCACGGCAGCCGCGCCGATGCGGCGGGTATGCGGGTCGCGGTTGGCGGCCGACAGCAACTCGTGGTGGGTGTGCACGAAGCAGATCCGCTCCCGGCCGAACGCGATGAGCCGATCCAATGGCGGCGCGTCCGGCCCCAGCGGTGGCGGACCGAACAGGAATGCCTGCTGGCTGGCCTTTTCGTCCTCGTCGAGCAGTTCCATCATCAGCCCGGCACGGCTGCCGAAACGGCGGAACACCGTGCCCTTGCCCACGCCCGCGGCAGCCGCGACGTCGTCCATGGTGACCGCGTCGGCACCGCGTTCCCGCACGAGCTTGCGGGCCGCCGCCAGCAGTAGTGCGCGATTGCGTGCGGCGTCGCTGCGCACTTGTTGCGGCTGTTGCAGGGTGGGTACCGGTAGCCCTCTGGACACCTCGATACCGGTCACCTCTGCACTGTATCGCGGCCGGCCGGAATAAATCGGACTACAGTCCGGTTTCGTCGTGCGAGGATGTAATCGACCAGAAGGGGACGTAGTGATGACCGATATCAAGATCGTGGCCTTGGTGGGCAGCTTGCGCGCCGAATCGATCAACCGCCAGATCGCTGCGCTCGCCACAGAGGTGGCCCCCGACGGCGTGACTGTCACGGTGTTCGAGGGATTGGCGGATCTGCCGTTCTACAACGAGGACTTCGACCCCGCGGTCGGTGCGAAGAATGACGAGCACCCTGCGGTCGCCGCGCTGCGGGCCGCCGCGAGTGACGCGGACGCCGCTCTGGTGGTCACCCCGGAATACAACGGCACCATGCCCGCGGTGCTCAAGAACGCCATCGACTGGTTGTCGCGCCCGTTCGGCAACGGCGCGCTGAAGGGCAAACCGCTGGCGGTCATCGGCGGGTCGCTGGGGCAATACGGCGGAGTGTGGGCACACGACGACACCCGCAAGTCGTTCGGGATCGCCGGGGCGCGCGTTGTCGAGGCCATCAAGCTGTCGGTGCCGTTCAAGTCGTTGGGCGGCAACCCCCCGGCCCAGAATGCGGAGTTGTCGGCCAGCGTTGCGGACGTGGTCGGCAAGCTCGCCACCGAGGTCGGTTGAGCCGTCGATTCGCCGAGGGCGTCAGCCGATCGCCTGCTGCGCGTCAAAAGCTCTAGTCAAAGCCGTCGACACTGGTGTCGGCGGCTTTGCTGGTGGCTGGGCGTATGGCTCAGCGAATCCGGGGTTGTCGGTGGTCGCTGATATACCGGGTCCCATGCGAAGCCGCTGTACACCCCTGGGTCGGAATGTGATCTGCGACACGCCGACGACACGCCCGGCTCAGGCTTACGACCTGGGAATTTCAAGAATGTTGTTTCGAACATCTTGTATCTCATTGTGTTATCACCCCCTAGGTGTAGTGTTCCGAGGACCGGCAGATCCCAGGTTCACCGGGTCCCCACAGGTCAGCGAGGGCACGATGAGCTTCCCGGAATCGGCGTCGAAGGGTCAGGCGACCCGGAGTCCGCAGCACGGGAATCTGGAAGCCTGCCGGAGCGCTGAAAGTAGTGCAGAAGTACCACCAGAGTCGTTGCCAGTCCCGTCGAACTTCCCCCGCAAAGGAGCGGTACGCCCATGAGCATCACCGTTTACAGCAAGCCGGCTTGCGTGCAGTGCGTCGCCACCTACAAGGCGCTGGACAAGCAGGGCGTCGCCTACCAGAAGGTGGACATCACCCTGGACACCGAGGCGCGCGACTACGTGATGGCGCTCGGTTATCTGCAGGCGCCCGTCGTGGTGACCGAGCACGACCACTGGTCCGGTTTCCGGCCCGACCGCATCAAGGCACTCGCCGACTCGGCGTTGAGCGCCTAGAGCGGGCAGACGAACAAGTAAGGAAGGTTGCGGTGTGTGATGGACATCTCGGACATCCCCGGGCGCAACCTGGTGTACTTCTCGTCCGTGTCGGAGAACACCCACCGCTTCGTGCAGAAGCTGGGTGTTCCCGCCACGCGGATACCCCTGCATGGCCGCATTGAGGTCGACGAGCCGTATGTGCTGGTGCTGCCGACCTACGGCGGCGGGCGGGCCACCCCGGATATCAACGACGGCGGCTACGTCCCCAAGCAGGTCATCGCGTTCTTGAACAACGAGCACAACCGCTCGCTGATCCGCGGAGTCATCGCCGCGGGCAACAACAACTTCGGTGCCGAATTCGCCTACGCGGGCAACGTGGTGTCCCGCAAGTGCGGTGTTCCGTACCTGTACCGCTTCGAACTCATGGGCACCCAGGACGACGTCGACGCCGTCCGTGCGGGCCTGGCTCAATTCTGGAAGGAACAGACGTGCCACCAACCGTCACTGCAGAGCCTGTAACCACCGGCACGCACGCGTTGCAGAACGAAACGGATTATCACGCGCTCAACGCGATGCTGAATCTGTACGACGCCGACGGCAGGATTCAGTTCGACAAGGACGTGCTGGCTGCCCGCCAGTATTTCCTGGAGCACGTCAACCAGAACACGGTGTTCTTCCACAATCAGGACGAGAAGCTCGACTACCTGATCCGCGAAAACTATTACGAGCGTGAGGTTCTCGACCAGTACTCGCGCAACTTCGTCAAGACGTTGCTGGACCGCGCGTACGCCAAGAAGTTCCGCTTCCCGACGTTCCTGGGCGCATTCAAGTACTACACGTCCTACACACTGAAGACCTTCGACGGAAAGCGCTATTTGGAGCGCTTCGAGGACCGCGTCGTCATGGTCTCGCTCACCCTTGCGGCCGGTGACACTGCCCTGGCCGAGAAGCTGGTGGACGAGATCATTGACGGCCGGTTCCAGCCGGCCACCCCGACGTTCCTGAATTCGGGGAAAAAGCAACGGGGAGAGCCGGTCTCGTGCTTTCTCCTTCGCATCGAGGACAATATGGAGTCGATCGGCCGCTCCATCAACTCCGCACTGCAGCTGTCCAAGCGAGGCGGCGGAGTTGCGTTGCTGCTGACCAACATTCGCGAGCACGGCGCGCCGATCAAGAACATCGAAAACCAGTCCTCGGGCGTCATCCCGATCATGAAGCTGCTGGAGGACTCGTTCTCCTACGCCAACCAGCTGGGTGCGCGGCAGGGCGCCGGCGCGGTGTACCTCAACGGACACCACCCCGACATCTACCGCTTCCTGGACACCAAGCGGGAGAACGCCGACGAGAAAATCCGGATCAAGACGCTGAGCCTGGGCGTGGTGATCCCTGACATCACCTTCGAGCTGGCCAAGAAGAACGAGGACATGTACCTGTTCTCGCCGTACGACGTCGAGCGCGTCTACGGGATGGCCTTCGCCGACATCTCGGTGACCGAGAAGTACTACGAGATGGTCGACGACGCACGCATCCGCAAGACCAAGATCAAGGCGCGCGAGTTCTTTCAGACGCTGGCCGAGCTGCAGTTCGAGTCCGGTTACCCGTACATCATGTTCGAGGACACGGTGAACCGGGCCAATCCGATTGAAGGCAAGATCACCCACTCGAATTTGTGCTCGGAGATCCTGCAGGTGTCGACGCCGTCGTTGTTCAACGAGGACCTGTCCTACGCCAAAGTGGGCAAAGACATTTCGTGCAACCTGGGGTCGCTGAACATCGCCAAGACGATGGACTCGCCGGACTTCGCCCAGACGATCGAGGTATCGATCCGCGCACTGACCGCGGTGAGCGACCAGACCCACATCACCTCGGTGCCCTCAATCGAGCAGGGCAACAACGATTCTCATGCGATCGGGCTGGGGCAGATGAACCTGCACGGGTACCTGGCGCGCGAGGGGATCTTCTACGGTTCCGAAGAAGGCATCGACTTCACCAACATCTACTTCTACTCGGTGCTCTACCACGCGCTGCGGGCCTCTAACCGCCTCGCCATCGAACGTGGCACCCACTTCAAGGGTTTCGAGAAGTCCAAGTACGCCTCGGGGGAGTTCTTCGACAAGTACACCGAACAGGTGTGGGAGCCGCAGACCGAGAAGGTGCGTCAACTCTTCGCCGACGCGGGGATTCGCATCCCGAACCAGGACGATTGGAAGCGGCTCAAGGAGTCGGTGCAGCAGCACGGCATCTACAACCAGAACCTGCAGGCGGTGCCACCGACCGGGTCGATCTCTTACATCAACCACTCGACGTCCTCGATCCACCCGATCGTGTCGAGGGTGGAGATCCGCAAGGAAGGCAAGATCGGCCGGGTCTACTACCCGGCGCCGTACATGACCAACGACAACCTGGAGTACTACCAGGACGCGTACGAGATCGGCTACGAGAAGATCATCGACACCTACGCCGCGGCCACTCAGCATGTGGATCAAGGTCTTTCGCTGACTTTGTTCTTCAAGGACACCGCCACCACCCGTGATGTCAACAAGGCGCAGATCTACGCCTGGCGCAAGGGCATCAAGACGCTGTACTACATCCGGCTTCGACAGATGGCGCTGGAAGGGACTGAGGTGGAGGGTTGCGTCAGCTGCATGCTGTGAGCGCCCGCGCCGAGTGTGCCATCCACGACGGATCAGCGCGTGTTGCGTCGTGACATTCACGCTCGGCGCAGCGAGGAACGGCAGGTCAGCGGCGCCCAAGCGGTAAGGTGCTTGACGTGGTGCGAGTGCCTCGACCTTCTTTACCTCACCCCGGCCCCAAGCCGGCGGTGAAAGTCGACGCGCGCAGCGAACGTTGGCGCGAACACCGCAAGAAGGTACGCAACGAGATCGTCGATGCGGCGTTCCGGGCGATCGACCGGCTCGGTCCCGAGCTGAGCGTGCGGGAGATCGCCGAAGAAGCGGGCACCGCCAAGCCGAAGATCTACCGGCATTTCACCGACAAGTCCGACTTGTTCCTGGCCATCGGGGAGCGGCTGCGGGACATGCTGTGGGCGGCGATCTTCCCGTCCATCAACCTGGCCACCGACTCGGCGCGCGAGGTGATCCACCGCGCGGTCGAAGAGTTCGTCAACCTGCTCGACCAGCATCCCAATGTGATGCGGGTGTTTATCTCGGGCAGCTCCAGCGCGCAGTCGAACGCGACGGTGAAGACCCTCAATGAGGGCCGGGAGATCACGCTGACCATCGCGGAGATGTTCAACAACGAGCTGCGCGACATGGAGCTGAACAAGGCGGCGTTGGAACTGGCTGCGTTCTCGGCGTTCGGCTGCGCCGCCTCAGCCACCGAGTGGTGGCTGGGTCCCGGACCCGACAGTCCCCGCGCCATGACACGCGAGCAGTTCGTGGCGCAACTGACCACGATCATGATGGGCGTCATCGTCGGCACCGCCGAAACGATGGGCATCACGCTGGACCCGGACAAGCCCATCCACGACGCGCTGCCCGCCGCTCTGCCGTGAGCTGACTCGCACCCGCGTTGACATCGCGGAGGCGGAGGATAAGATTCGGACTAACCGATACCCGTGGTACTGGGTATCTGCGTTTCAGCGGTCGACCCGGGCCGTCCGACGGTCTCGGGGCGGCCACGACAAGAGAGATCAGTAACCATGACTGACGTCGTGACGCCGGCGGTAGAAGAATCCGGCAAACCTCGGTCGGACAAACCGCCGGTACACACCCGGGTCCTGATCATCGGCACCGGGTTCTCCGGGCTCGGCATGGCCATCGCGCTGCAGAAGCAAGGGGTCGATTTCGTCATCCTGGAAAAGGCCGCCGATATCGGCGGGACCTGGCGGGACAACACCTACCCCGGATGCGCCTGCGACATCCCCTCGCATCTGTACTCGTTCTCCTTCGAGCCCAAGCCCGACTGGAAGAATCCGTTCTCCTTCCAGCCCGAGATCCTGGATTACCTCAAGGGCGTCACCGAGAAGTACGGACTGCGTCGACACATTGAATTCAACTCGCTGGTCGACCGTGGCCACTGGGACGACGACGAGTACCGCTGGCATGTCTTCACCGCCGACGGACGCGAATACGTCGCGCAGTTCCTGGTGTCAGGGGCGGGGGCGCTGCACATCCCGTCGTTCCCCGACATCGACGGACGCGACGAATTCCTGGGTCCGGCGTTTCACTCCGCGGAGTGGGACCACAGCGTCGACCTGACCGGTAAGCGGGTCGCGATCATCGGCACCGGCGCCAGCGCCATTCAGATCGTGCCCGAGATCGTCGGTGACGTCGCCGAACTGCAGCTCTACCAGCGCACCCCGCCGTGGGTGGTGCCGCGCTCGAACCCGGAGATCCCCAAAGCGCTGCGGACGGCAATGGAGAACGTTCCGGGGTTGCGTGCGCTGGTGCGTCTGGCCATCTACTGGGGGCAGGAGGCGCTGGCGATCGGCATGACCAAGCGGCCGAATGCCCTGAAATTCATCGAGGCGTACTGCAAGTGGAACGTGTTCCGGTCGGTGCGGGACCGCGAACTGCGCCGCAAGTTGATCCCGAACTACCGCATCGGCTGCAAGCGCATCTTGAACTCGTCCACCTATTACGCAGCGCTTGCCAGCCCGAATGCCGAGGTCATCACCGATGGCATCGCGAAGATCACTCGCGACGGGATCCTCACCCACGACGGCCGCGAGCGGAAAGTGGACGTCATCGTCTACGCCACCGGCTTTCACGTCACCGACTCCTACACCTACGTCGACATCAAGGGCCAGCACGGTGAGGACCTGGTGGACCGCTGGAACCGCGAGGGCATCGGCGCCCACCGCGGTGTCACCGTCGCCGACGTGCCCAACCTGTTCTTCCTGCTGGGACCCAACACCGGCCTGGGGCACAACTCGGTGGTGTTCATGATCGAGTCCCAGATCCGCTACGTCGCCGACGCGATCGCCAAGTGCGACAAGAAGGGCGCGCAGGCGCTGGCTCCCACCCGCGAAGCGCAGGACCGGTTCAACGACGCGCTGCAACACAAGTTGTCCGAGTCGGTGTGGAATACCGGCGGGTGCGCGAGCTGGTATCTGGACGAGCACGGCAAGAACACCGTGTTGTGGGGCGGATACACCTGGCAGTACTGGCGGGCCACCCGATCGGTCAAACCCGAGGAGTACCAGTTCTTCGGGGTCGGCAAGGACGCTCGCCGCGAACTTTCGGCTAGTGCCTGAGCAGGTTCTCGAAGGCCTTCGCGGCCGCGTCGACGCCGGCTTCGTCGTCGGTGGCGACGAGGTCGAGTAACAGTCCGCGGATCACGGCGAGCCCCAGTCGCACCATTGCACGATCGGCGGTTCCGGCGGTGACGTCGTCGGCCTCGGCAAGCCACCCGTCGACAGCGCCGGGAACCATCTGCCCGAACGGGGTTTCGCCCTGCGCCGCCCGCGAGTAGCACTCGAAGAACAACCGTTCCAGCCGTCGCAGTTCGGGTCGGCGGACGTCGGCCCACATGGCGGCGAAACTGTCGGCCGGGCCGGGCGGCAGTTCGGGCAGCAACCCCATCTGTCTGCGCTCGACCTGCTCCACCACCGCCACCAACAGATTTTCCCGAGAACCGAAGTGGTGCAACAGCATTCGATGGCTGGTACCGACGGCCGCGGCGACATCGCGCAGCGAGCGGTCACCCACACCGCGCGTGGCGAACTCCTCGACCAGGGCGTCCAGCAGCTGTTGGCGCCGTTGAAGGTCAGGCGTGCGGACCATGCGCGCGGCTGCGCTCCTCGGCCCGGCGCTTCAGGCCGCTGGCCTCCATGGCGAGGTAGCGCCTAGTCATGTTGGTCATCAGCCGGCCTATCAACGCGCCCAGCACGCCGGACTGCTCGATCTGTTGACGGACCAACGTGGTGCCGTCCGTTCGGGGGATGACGTCGTGGCGTGCGCGCGCCAGGGCGCCGGGGGAGCGCTGTTCCCAGGTCCAGGACACGCCTGGCTCGATGTCGGTCACCGTCCACACCAGCTTGCCCATCCGGGGTTGCTTGATCGCGAACCGCTTACCGACGGCGAGAGCGGGCCCGTCCAGTGCGGCCAGCGAAGTGACCGACTCGGTCCACTCCGGCCACCGTTGGACGTCGCTGAACACCTCCCATACGGTTTCCGGCGGTGCATCGATCTCGGCGCTGTGCTCCGTATTCATGTACCAGATGGTACATGATTCATTGCAGCTTCGCCTACGGCTCAGGTATTGCGTGGCCCACCAGTGGGTATCACCCGCGTGTGATTCGAAAGCTGTGCGCCGGTTTGGCTTTGCTCGCGTTAGCGGCTTGCGGCCACAACGACGCGGCGACGTCGGCTGCCGGGTCGACCACGACCGGCATGCTGCCGGCGGGGGTGCCGACCGAGGGCAGCCGTCCGCCGGCCGTGAAGTTGCCGACGGCCGCCGAACCGCTCAAGGCGCCGGCGCCGGATGCGCCGGTGGGGCGGACCATCGCGGTGGGGCATACCCCGGAAGGAATCGTGGTCGATGCACCGACGCGGACGGTCGCCGTCGCTACCCATGATCCCAACGAGCTGGTGTTCCTCAACGCCGATTCCGGTGCCGTCACGGGCCGAATTCCGTTGCCGGGCAGAGTTCGTCATCTTCAGCTCGCGGCCGCCGGCGGTCCGGTACTGGTTCCGGTCGAGTCGGCCGATTCGCTGGTGCGTGTCGACCTGCCGTCTGGGCCCGCGCACGCGCCGATCCGCACCGGCACCGAACCGCACGACGCCGCCGCGGCATCCAACGGGACCGTCTTCGTCGCCAACGAACTCGGTGGCACCGTGGCCGTGTTGCGCGGCGAGCAGATCGTGAAGGTCTTCACCGACAGCGTTCAGCCGGCCGGGACCGCGGCGGTCGGCACCTCGATGGGCGTGGTGGACGTACGCAAGAACGACCTCACCGTCTACGACGCCGAACGCTTGACCATCGTCGGTTCCGCCCCGGCCGGCGCGGGACCCACCCACCTGGTCGCCGACCGACATGGGCGGATGATCGCGATCGACACTCGCGGCAACGCCGTCCGACTGTTCACGCCGCTACCCACACCCCGCGAGGTGGCCAGATTCGACCAGGCCGGCGGCCCGTACGGGGTCGCCTACGACTGGTCGCGTGACCGGCTGTGGGTGGCGTCGTCGGGCACCAACGAAGTCGTCGGCTACGACATGAGCGGACCGAATCCTGTTCCGATGCAACGCTTTCCGACAGTGCAGAATCCGTACACGCTCGGAGTCGACCCGGCCACCGGCAGGTTGTTCGTCGCCGGAGTGTCCGGCGGGGTGGTGCAGATCATCGACTCGGGTTGAGCCGCCGGCCGCTGGGTACCCCGCCACGACACGAGGGGGAGCAAGCAGCGATGAAGTTCATCCGCCGGGGATCCGGTCGACCGCTGCTGCTGGTGCACGGCCTCGGATCCAATTGGCGCAACTGGGAATCCGTGCTGCCGCAGCTGACGGCACGCCGGGACGTGATCGCGGTGGACCTGCCGGGGTTCGGTGACAGCGCGCCGCTGCCGGGGGAGACCACCATCGCCTCGCTGACCGATGCCGTCGAAGCCTTCATCGCCGCGCACCGCCTCGGTGATATCGACATCGTGGGCAGTTCGATGGGCGCCCGGATGGTCCTGGAACTGGCGCGACGAGGCCACGCCGGGACGGTGGTGGCGCTCGATCCCGGCGGCTTCTGGACCGACGCGCAACAGAAGGTCTTCCACGCGACCATCGGCGCATCGATCGCGCTGATCCGCCGCATCCAGCCGCTGTTACCGGCGCTGACCCGCAGCAGCGCCGGCCGGACCGCGCTGCTGCTGCAGTTCTCGGCCCAACCGTGGCGCCTGTCGCCCGACCTGGTGCTGCAGGAACTGCGGAGTTTCGACCGCGCGACGCGCCTCGACGAAGCACTGCACGCGCTGGTCCATGGTCCCAAGCAGCAGGGCGCGCCGGCCGGGTCGCTCAACGGTCGCGTCGTCATCGGCTGGGGCCGAAACGACCGCGTGACACCGCCCAGCCAGGCCCGCCGCGCTCGAGAAGCGTTTCCCGACGCCACGCTGCACTGGTTCGAGCGGTGCGGGCACTTCCCGCACTGGGATCAGCCCGAGCGCGCTGTCCAGCTGATCCTGGACTCGACATAGCGACACGCGAACACAACCCCTTGTGTTGCACGGGCTTGTCGGACCCCAGGGGTAGTGTTTGTGGCCTAAGCAACACAGCCCCATTCGGCCTGGTGAAGTGGAGTTCGGCGTGACTGGAAATGCAAAGCTGATCGACCGCGTCTCAGCGATCAACTGGAACCGTCTGCAGGACGAAAAAGACGCCGAGGTGTGGGACCGGCTGACCGGCAACTTCTGGCTGCCGGAGAAGGTGCCGGTGTCCAACGACATTCCGTCCTGGGGCACGCTGACCGCCAACGAGAAGCAGCTCACCATGCGGGTGTTCACCGGCCTGACCATGCTGGACACCATCCAGGGCACCGTGGGTGCGGTCAGTCTGATCCCCGACGCGCTGACCCCGCACGAGGAGGCGGTGTACACCAACATCGCGTTCATGGAGTCGGTGCACGCCAAGAGCTACAGCCAGATCTTCTCCACCCTGTGCTCGACCGCCGAGATCGACGACGCGTTCCGCTGGTCGGAGGAGAACCCGAATCTGCAGCGCAAGGCCGAGATCGTGCTGGAGTACTACCGCGGTGACGAACCCCTCAAGCGCAAGGTGGCCTCCACACTGCTGGAGAGCTTCCTGTTCTACTCCGGTTTCTACCTGCCGATGTACTGGTCGAGCCGGGCCAAGCTGACCAACACCGCCGACATGATCCGGCTGATCATTCGCGACGAGGCGGTGCACGGCTACTACATCGGCTACAAGTACCAGCGCGGTCTGGCGCTGGAGGACGAGGCGAAGCGTTCGGAGCTCAAGGACTACACCTATGAGCTGCTCTTCGAGCTCTACGACAACGAGGTCGAGTACACCCAGGACCTCTACGACGACGTCGGGTTGACCGAGGACGTCAAGAAGTTCCTGCGCTACAACGCCAACAAAGCGCTGATGAACCTCGGGTACGAGGCGCTGTTCCCGCGCGACGAGACCGACGTCAACCCCGCGATCCTCTCGGCGCTGTCACCGAACGCCGACGAGAACCACGACTTCTTCTCCGGGTCGGGGTCGTCGTACGTGATCGGCAAGGCTGTGGTCACCGAGGACGAGGACTGGGACTTCTAAAGGCGCAGCTCAGCGGGCGTTAATTTCCGCCGCGAGGTTCAACGCCAGCTAACGGACTGCGCAGGTGCTGCTATCAGTGCGGCGGCACTTCTTGCCCACATTGCGACCTGCTCTAGTGAGCTGGCACTCGTGCAGGCTTATGAGACCAAGCAAGGCAAGCGCTACCGGGTCGTCGGCGCGTCACCCCGTGGATTGTTGCGCCCGTCGGCTGCTGCCAGCAGGACTTTCTTAACCCGACTCGAAACGTGTCACGGCGACGCTGGAGTCACACTAATGTACGAGCTTGGCGGGTCGGAACCGCTTAGGAATGGAAGGCCAACACCTCATTAAGGGGAAAGACCCGTCATGAACACTGTCAAGACGGCAGCCTTCGTGCTGCTCATGGCTGTCGGTGTCAGCGCCGCCGGTTACGCGACTAGCGCCCCGCCAGCAGCTCAGGCCGACCCCAATTGCACAGAAGACTGTGGCGTGGACAAAGGCCAGTTCCAGTTGCCTTCTCTTTACATGCAGGGTGGCCTACAACCGCCGTTCGACATACCCCATGCGATCAGCACGTCGCATGCCATTTGCGACCGCCTGACTAAGGGAGCGACCCGCGACCAGGTTCGCTCGATTGCCGGGGACGGCTCACCACAGCAACAGGATGTCGTGATCAACGCCGCCATCAAGGTCTACTGCCCCGGAGTCAACGCATAAGGCACGCAATAGCGGCGGTGGGCCCCGGCGGGTGGGTCCGATTGACCTAGCGCGGGTTCTTCTCGCCCGCTTCGACAGCGACCGTCAGCCTGTTTTCCGGCGGGGCCACCGGGCACGTCGCGTAGTCGGTGAAAGAACACGGCAAATTCGACGCCCGATTGAAGTCCAGCGTCACCCTGCCGTCGGGACCCGGTTCGGCGACCGAAAGTGCCCGGCCGCCAGGGTATGTCGTGACGCCACTGGTTTCGTCGGTGAACAACACATGCAGGGGGCCCGAGGCCGCACCGAACGCGACGAGTTGCAGTGCGACACCGCAAAGTTCGAACTCGATGACGCCGACGGCGTTCAGATGGTGTTCGAGCCCTTCGACGACAGCACCCGTCGTCACGGTTCGGGGCCGCTCATACCGGATGAATGTGCCTGGTACTGACCAGCTTTGATCAGGAGCGTAGGTGGGGATGCCGGTGTAGGTCAGCAGGTGCGGCGACTTGGGGTCGTGCACGCGCAGCGCGGCCGAACCGGTCCTGCGAATGACCTCGATGCGGCGATCGCCGGCGTCAACCAGCAACCCCGGCGCGCCTTCGACGGGTTCGAGCCGTTCGGTTCCGTCGATGCCCTGTACATAGACGGCCTCTGCGTCCGCTCGCCAGCGACCGGGAAGATCCGCCACCTCGTCGAAATCTTCTGTTAGCCAATACAATCCGGTCAAACTCACCCAACCCAGCGGGTCGCGGTAGTACTGTTCGCGTTCTCGGTGCCAGCGTTCCCACGCCGCCTCGAATGTCTCGGCTTGCACAGGCGTCGTCATCACCGTCCTGCTCCTTTGGTTGCGTCCATGAAGGTGGGGTACGAGTCGGAGCTGATCCCGGTCACCGGCGCGTCGTAGCGGTCTCGGGAACGTAATTGTTTACTCGTCGTAGATTATTAATGCGACGGGGGTGAGCCATAGTCCTCAACATATTTAACGCAGAACTTTATCGCTTCCTTGAGTTGTTCACCTCGGTAACCTTCTGCCTGCATAGTAGCTTGGCAGCGCTTCTGAGTTTCAGACTCCCAGGGCTTTGTGGATAGCACGACGAAGAAAATACCTATAAGTATTACGACCAAAGCTGCAACCCCGAAAGCAATCATCATTTTCTTTGAGTCGGGCGAGGCGGCGGCCCATTTTTGAGAAATTGAGTCCAAAGGGGACGCTCCGACGCTACCCATGCCGCCAAGAGGGGGAGGTCCTCCAGGATCCGGCAACTTGTCGCGCCGTCCATGCCAGCGATTTCCGTCCCAATACACCTCAGAATCATTGTCATTGGGGTCCGGATACCATCCGGCGGGTTTAACAGGCATGACATCCCCTCAGGATCGGTCGACCGCCGCACGGGCCGCTGGCGAGTAAAACCCAAGTTCTAAAGCTGATTACCGGAGGATATGTCGACGTGCATCAAGCGTCCAGGAAGGATTCGTCCGAGAGCGCCATGCCAGCAAGTAATAGGTGCAACGGCCGCACAACTACGACACGGTGGCCGAGCTGGTTACCGAGCGCAGCGCCAAATCGCAGGGCCGGCTTCAAGGTCCGCAGCTAGCGAGAAGGGCGCCAACGCAGACCCAGGACGGCAGCGGCAACGGGCAGCCCATCACCTTGCACTGCTCGTCCATCATGGTCGCTGCAGCAGCACGCCAGTCAGATGCCGTTGTTTAATAGTTGAGTGCGTCCGATTTCCTTTCGCATTGGACCCATCAGGAACGCAGAATTCAATAGTCACAGCTGTCACAAAGATTTCGGGCTGTGACGACGAAAAATCAAAAATCCACGACCCAATTCAGGGAAACGGCCACGCCGATGGCTGCCGAAAGTTAATGTCGTTGCGGGGTTCGGGGCGGAGATTGCCGGGGGGCATCGCGCGTTACCGCTGGTCTATTCAGTCATAACTTGTCGTGCGCCTTGGACGAGGCATGCGCACAAACCACATCAAAGTATCCCGACGACTCCATCGTCGGGGTTCATCAATGACCCCTGCTCGGAGAACGCAATGAAGAAAACCATCATTGGCGGCATCGGCGCCGCCATAACCGCAACCGGCGCAATGTTATTCGCTGCGGCGCCGGCGCAGGCCGACGTATTCACCGTGTGCCCCTCGGGCATGAGTGGAGTTTCGACCGAAGACACCAGCTGCGCTTTTGCCGACAATGTTCGCTTCGCCTGGTACGCGCAGCCTGGAACCATCGTCACGGCATACAGCCCGGTCACTCGCGAGACGTACACGATGCAATGCACTCCGACGTCGACAACGTATTGGCTCGAGGCGAAGCGCTGTGTGGGTGTGAACTCTTACGGCACCGGATTGATCGTCTACGTCGATTAGCGCAGTCAATCGCAGATCGGCACTCCCTGGCGCCTGGCGTCGACTCATTCAAGACTTTCGAAGGAGAACTCAATGACTACTGCACCAAAGCCGGGATGGTATCCCGCCCCGAATGGCCGAGGACAACGATGGTGGGACGGCCAGGCGTGGGGTCCGGACGCCCCTCAGCCCTGGAATTCGGCGCCGCCATTTGCGCCGGCTGTGACACTTCCTCCGCAGGAGAAATCGAGCGAGATCGCTTTGCTCCTCACTGTGCTGTGGCCGGGCGGAGGACACCTCTACCTAGGCTTGACGCAAAAGGCGATCCCATATGTCGTTGCCAACGCGATCGGTCTCGCGTTCGGCTTACTGCTCTTCATTCTGCTTCCGATCGCGGTGGTGATCTGGGTGGTGACTCTGTGCATGACGGTCGGCAGCGTTTCGAGGGACACCTATTTGGTCAACGACGCAATTCGTCGCGGCCATCGCATTAATTGATCACGCGGGGTTATCACTGCCCAGACCGTTGTCGGCCAAATAGGTCACTGCAAACCACCGCCGGTGCGGGCTCTCGTATTCCTCGGTGGCAGTGGCGCGCTCCAACCGAACGTCGGTCAGGTGCGGATTCTGCGCGCGCACAGCGTCTTCGAGTGCGGCATGCAACGCATCGCCGGCCAGAGCGGCGCCGGCGAGCGCCTTTCCGTCGTATCTCGCCCAACTCACGCCCTACATCTTGCTCCGAATTCCGGCAGCAGGTGTTCGGCCCACGAACGGCGCGTTCCGGCCTGCCGTCGCCGGCACCGACGAGCACGGGGAAGCCGCCGGGGCGGCAGCCTCACATGCGTGAGATGTCGATGACGAAGCGGTAGCGCACGTCGCTGGCCAGCACCCGCTCGTAGGCCTCGTTGACGTAATCGGGTGCGATGACTTCGATTTCGGGCGTGACGTCGTGTTCGGCGCAGAAGTCGAGCATCTCCTGGGTCTCGGCGATGCCGCCGATGTTGGACCCGGCCAGGCTGCGGCGCGCCAGCGCCAGCGCGAAGGCCGGCACCGGCATGGGGTGCTCGGGAATGCCCAGTTCGACGAGCGTGCCGTCGACGTCGAGCAGACCGAGGTACTTGCTCAGGTCGAGGTTGGCGGACACGGTGTTCAGGATCAGGTCGAAGCTGCCGCGCAGCTTCTTGAAGGTCTCCGGGTCCGCGGTCGCGTAGTAATCGCTTGCCCCCAAGCGCAATCCGTCTTCCATCTTCTTCAGCGACTGCGACAGCACGCTCACCTGGCAGCCCATCGCCGCGCCCAGCTTGACGCCCACGTGACCCAATCCACCCAGGCCGATGATCGCCAACCGGGTGTCCTGGCCGGCCTTCCAGTGCCGCAGCGGCGAGAACAGCGTGATGCCCGCGCACAGCAGCGGCGCCGCCTTGTCCAGAGGCAACGACTCGGGAATCCGGACCACGAAATTCTCGTCGACGACGACGGCCTGGCTGTACCCGCCGTAGGTGCGGGTGCCGTCCTTGTCGATGCCGTTGTAGGTCATGGTCGCGCCCCGCTTGCAGTACTGCTCGAGTCCGGCCTTACAACGGCTGCACTGCTGGCAGGAGTTCACCATGCAGCCCACCCCGACGTGGTCGCCGACCTTGTGCTTGGTCACCTCGGAGCCGACAGCACTCACCACGCCCGCGATCTCGTGGCCCGGGACGACGGGGTAGCTGGGCACGCCCCATTCGGCCTTGACGGTGTGGATGTCGGAATGGCAGATCCCGGCGAACTTGATGTCGATGGCCACGTCGTGCGGCCCCGGTTCGCGGCGTTCGATGGTGGTCTTGGTCAGCGGCTCGGTGGCCGAGGTGGCGGCGTAGGCCTGCACAGTGCTCATCTGTAGATCCCTTTTTCGATTGGTTCGCTATATAAAAGCTTAGCTAAGGTAACGGTCGGGGGCCAAACGCTTATTCCACGGCCCCGGCGGCCACGCGCGAAACGCAGCGCTCAGCCCGTAATCTGTGAGTCGGATTTCTGCTGGTTGTGGGAGGTTGGGTGGTCATGTGAACGCCGAATTCGGTCCCTACCTGCTGTTGGAAGTCCTCGGCGAGGGCGGCATGGGCCGAGTGTTCCGGTGCTCGGCATCGCGATGACCCGGACGCGGGTACCCGGGCCCCCGACTAGTTGATCGGGGCGTTGATCCAGCGCAGGTCGCCGAGGATGCCTCGGGCGGCGACGAGCCCTCTGCCGGACTGCCAGATCTCGTCGTTGACGACGAAGACCCGGTTGTCCCGGTTGGCGCCCAGCTTGCGCCACGGGCCGCTGTCCAGGATGGTGCCGGCGCGGTCGGTGGCGGCCTGGGTCGCACATGACACATAGATGATGTCGCCGTCGGCTGCGGAGAAGTCCGGGTTTCTGGCCAGGTCAGCGTCCGTGCTGCCGAACTCCAGGTAGGGCTTGTCGGTGAACCGCTGAGGTCCCGGTCGGTCCACTTTGGCAGCGGTCAGCACGCTGGCCGGGAAGTTGTCGGCACCGTAGACCCGCAAAGTGGTCTCCGTCAGCTGGACCACCGAGACCTGAAAATGTGGCGCGTCGTGTTTGGCCGCGAAGTCGCCGGCGCGCTGGTTGAAGCTGTCGATCAGGGCCGCGGCGGCAGCCGCCCGCCCGGTCGCTGCGCCGACGCCGCGCAGATTGTCCATCCAGGCCGCGCCCGGTGCCGCGGTGAACACCGTCGGCGCGATCGCCGCCAGCTGCGGGTACAAGGTCGGCGTCAGCGCCACCGAACCCAGGATCAAATCCGGGCGGGCGCCGGCCACGGCCGCCAGATCCGGCGAGTCGCTCGAGCCTGCGTTGGGTGCGTCGTGCAGCGCTTTCCCCAAGTAGGAGGGGTGACTTGCGGCCGCGACGACGCGGGATTGCAGGCCCAGCGCGCACAGTGCGTCCAACTGGTCACCGGAGAGCACCACGATGCGCTGCGGGTCGGCGGGCACCTTGGCTTCGGCGGGGGTGACACCCGCGACGTTGCGCGCTGACCGGGTCGGCGGTCCGGGATCGACCGCGGCGGCTTCGGGGGCACACGACTCGTCGGGCCTGCGGTCGTTGCCCAGCACCCCGGCACCGGCGATCTGGGTGGTGGGGCTGATCAGCGAACGCGACGTCGCCGCGGACGGGTCGTCGGATCCGCAGCCACCGGCGCTCAGCACGACCGCGGCCAGGAACACGACGCCCAGACAGTGTCGCGGGCCGCCGGATCGCACGCCTTCGACGTTAACATCCGACCAGCTCAGGCCCGTCGATCGCGGCGGGCGACCGGCGTCACACGCGGCGATTACGACAGTTTGTAGGACCAGACCTTCCGCGAACCTGATCGGGGGCTAAGATTCAGAAACATGTACTGGGATTCCACCTCGGTACCGTTGTGCGCCCCTGTCCGGATGGATGTTTGGAGGAGCTGTTGACAGCCGAAGCGCCCCCGCGGGGAGAACTCGAGGCCGTCCGTCCCTACCCGGCCCGGACGGGTCCCAAGGGAAACCTGATCTACAAGCTGATCACCACGACCGATCACAAGCTGATCGGCATCATGTACTGCGTCACCTGCTTCATCTTCTTCATGGTGGGCGGGCTGCTGGCGCTGCTGATGCGCACGGAGTTGGCAAGTCCGGGTCTGCAGTTCCTGTCGAATGAGCAGTTCAACCAGCTGTTCACCATGCACGGCACGATCATGCTGCTGTTCTATGCCACGCCGATCGTGTTCGGTTTCGCAAACCTGGTGCTGCCGTTGCAGATCGGCGCGCCCGACGTGGCGTTCCCGCGGCTGAACGCCTTCTCGTTCTGGCTGTTCCTGTTCGGCGCTCTGATCGCGACGGCCGGCTTCATCACCCCGGGAGGCGCCGCCGACTTCGGCTGGACCGCCTACACCCCGCTCACCGACGCCATCCACTCACCCGGTGTCGGCGGCGACCTGTGGATCATGGGACTGGCCGTCGCCGGTCTGGGCACCATCCTCGGTGGCGTCAACATGATCACCACCGTGGTGTGCATGCGCGCGCCCGGGATGACGATGTTCCGGATGCCGATCTTCACCTGGAACATCCTGGTGACGTCGATCCTGGTGCTGATCGCGTTCCCGCTGCTGACCGCGGCGTTGTTCGGGCTTGCTGCCGACCGGCACCTGGGAGCCCACATCTACGACCCGGCCAACGGCGGAGTCCTGTTGTGGCAGCACCTGTTCTGGTTCTTCGGTCACCCCGAGGTGTACATCATCGCGTTGCCGTTCTTCGGGATCGTGACCGAGGTGCTGCCGGTGTTCTCCCGCAAGCCGATCTTCGGCTACACGACGCTGGTGTACGCGACGCTGGCCATCGCGGCGCTGTCGGTAGCGGTGTGGGCGCACCACATGTTCGCCACTGGCGCGGTGCTGTTGCCGTTCTTCTCGTTCATGACGTTCCTGATCGCGGTGCCCACCGGAATCAAGTTCTTCAACTGGGCCGGCACCATGTGGAAGGGGCAACTCACCTTCGAGACACCGATGCTGTTCTCGGTCGGCTTCCTGGTCACGTTCCTGTTGGGCGGGCTCAGCGGAGTGCTGCTGGCCAGCCCGCCGCTGGACTTCCACGTCACCGACAGCTACTTCGTCGTCGCGCACTTCCACTACGTGCTGTTCGGCACGATCGTGTTCGCCACCTACGCCGGCATCTACTTCTGGTTCCCGAAGATGACCGGCCGGCTGCTCGACGAGCGGCTGGGCAAGGTGCACTTCTGGCTGACCTTCATCGGTTTCCACACCACGTTCCTGGTCCAGCACTGGGTCGGTGACATGGGCATGCCGCGCCGCTACGCCGACTACCTGTCCATCGACGGGTTCCAGCCGTTCAACGTCGTCTCGACGGTCGGGGCCTTCATTCTCGGTGCGTCGATGTTCCCGTTCGTCTGGAACGTCTTCAAGAGCTGGCGCTACGGCGAGGTCGTCACCGTCGACGACCCGTGGGGTTACGGCAACTCCCTCGAGTGGGCCACCAGCTGCCCGCCGCCGCGGCACAACTTCACCGAACTGCCCCGGATCCGTTCGGAGCGGCCGGCTTTCGAGTTGCACTACCCGTACATGGTGGAACGGATGCGCAACGAAGCACACATCGGCCGGCACGCCACGGCCGGCGAGTCCCCGAAGGGATTCGGTCCACGCACCGAACCCGATCGCGGGACTAGTGAGCAGTAGCGGCGGCAGTCGCGGGTGAATTCCTCACCCAAAGTGTCGGTGCTGATCACGGTCACCGGCATCGATAAGCCCGGCGTGACGTCCGCGCTCTTCGAGGTGTTGTCCGGACACGGCGTCGAGTTGCTCAACGTCGAACAGGTGGTGATCCGCAACCGGCTGACGCTGGGTGTCCTGGTGTCCTGCCTGCCGGAAGTCGCCGACGGCACTTCGTTGCGCGACGACGTGCAGACGGCCGTCCACGGGATGGGCCTGGACGCGACGGTCGAGCGCAGCGGCGACGTGCCGATCATCGGCAAGCCGTCCACCCACATCATCTTCGTGCTGGGCCGGCCGATCACGGCGGGCGCGTTCGGGGCGGTGGCACGCGAGGCGGCCACGCTGGGCGTCAACATCGATTTCATCCGCGGGGTCTCGGACTATCCGGTCACCGGATTGGAGCTGCGGGTCTCGGTGCCCCCCGGCGCCTACGGTCCGTTGCAGACCGCGTTGACCAAGGTCGCCGCCGACGAGCACGTCGACGTGGCCCTCGAGGACTACGGACTGGCCTGGCGCACCAAACGGCTGATCGTGTTCGACGTGGACTCCACCCTGGTCCAAGGCGAGGTCATCGAGATGCTGGCGGCTCGCGCCGGCGCCCAGGGCCAGGTCGCGGCGATCACCGAGGCGGCCATGCGCGGCGAACTGGACTTCGCCGAGTCGCTGGAGCAGCGGGTGGCCACATTGGCGGGCCTGCCGGCGTCGGTGATCGACGAAGTCGCCGAACAACTGGAGCTGATGCCCGGCGCCCGGACCACGCTGAGGACGTTGCAGCGGTTGGGTTTTCGGTGTGGTGTGGTCTCCGGCGGTTTCCGGCGCATCATCGAGCCGCTGGCGCAGGATCTGAAACTGGACTTCGTCGCCGCCAACGATCTCGAGATCGTCGACGGCACGCTCACCGGGCGGGTTGCGGGACCGATCGTGGACCGGCCCGGCAAGGCCACAGCCTTGCGCGCGTTCGCCGCGCAGTACGGCGTGCCGATGGAACAGACCGTCGCGGTCGGCGACGGCGCCAATGACATCGACATGCTCGCCGCGGCAGGCATGGGCGTGGCGTTCAACGCCAAACCCGCGCTGCGCGAGGTCGCCGACGCGTCCTTGAGCCATCCGTACCTGGACACCGTGCTGTTTCTGCTGGGCGTGACCCGCGGCGAGATCGAGGCGGCCGACGCGGTGGACGGCGTGATGCGCCGCGTCGAGATCCCCTGAGCCTGGGCGCGAGCAGACGCAGAATCGCACGAAATCTGCGATTTCAGTGCGATTCTGCGTCTGCTGACCGCGCCGGGCGCGGCGACGCACCGGTGTACGTGACCCGGCAGCGCTCGCAGGCATGGGGTGCGGCACGATGGTCGGGTGGCCGAACTCGAAGCCGATCCCGACCTGCTGATCGACTTCAGGGACGTGTCGCTGCGCAGGGGCGGGCGCACATTGGTGGGACCGCTGGACTGGGCCGTCGAACTCGACGAACGCTGGGTGATCATCGGCCCCAACGGCGCCGGCAAGACATCGCTGCTGCGCATCGCCGCCGCATCCGAGCACCCGTCCTCCGGGGTCGCGTTCGTGCTGGGGGAGCGGCTGGGCCGGGTCGACGTCAGCGAGCTGCGGTCGCGGATCGGCCTGAGTTCGTCGTCGCTGGCCCAGCGGGTGCCCGACAACGAGGTGGTGCGCGACCTCGTCGTGTCGGCCGGTTATTCGGTGCTGGGCCGGTGGCGGGAGAGCTACGAGGACGTCGACTACCGGCGGGCGCTGGACATGCTGGAAAGCCTGGGGGCCGAGCACCTCGCCGACCGCCTCTACGGCACGCTGTCCGAGGGTGAGCGCAAACGGGTGCTGATCGCACGCGCGCTGATGACCGACCCCGAGCTGCTGCTGCTCGACGAGCCCGCCGCCGGCCTGGATCTGGGTGGCCGCGAGGAGCTGGTGGCGCGCCTGGCCGACCTGGCCGCCGACCCCGACGCTCCCGCGCTGGTGTTGGTCACCCATCACGTGGAAGAGGTGCCGCCGGGCTTCAGCCACTGCCTGCTGCTGTCGGAGGCTCAGGTGGTCGCCTCCGGCCTGTTGCCCGACGTCCTGACGGCCGAGAACCTTTCGGCGGCGTTCGGGCAGCGGATCGCCCTGGACGTGGTCGACGGACGGTACTTCGCCCGGCGGGTTCGCGCTCGGGCGGCACATCGGAGGCAGGCATGAACGAACCGCACGTGCCCCTGACGCCGCGCCCGGCGTCCACGGTGATGCTGGTCCGGGACGCGCCCGGCGGCTTGCAGGTGTTCCTGATGCGCCGGCATTCGCAGATGGAGTTCGCGCCGGGAGTGATCGTGTTCCCCGGCGGCGGTGTCGACGACCGTGACCGCAACGCCGAGATCGGGTGGGCCGGGCCGCCGCCGCAGTGGTGGGCACAGCGCTTCGGCATCGACGTCGGGTTGGCCGAGGCGCTGGTCTGCGCGGCGGCGCGGGAGACGTTCGAGGAATCCGGTGTGCTGTTCGCCGGGCCCGCCGACGACCCGGACAGCATCATCAGCGATGCCTCGGTTTACGGCGACGCCCGCCGCGCCCTGGCCGACCACACACTGTCCTTCGCCGACTTTTTGCGCCAGGAGAACCTGGTGTTGCGCAGCGACCTGTTGCGGCCGTGGGCGAACTGGGTGACCCCTGAGGCAGAGCGCACCCGCCGGTACGACACCTATTTCTTCGTCGCGGCGCTGCCGCACGGACAGCGCGCCGACGGGGACAACACCGAATCCGACCGCGCCGAATGGGCACTGCCGCAGGACACCATCGCCGAGTTCGAGGCCGGCCGCAACGTGCTGCTGCCGCCGACCTGGACACAGCTGGACGCGCTGGCCGGCCGCACCGTCGACGACGTGCTGGCCGTCGAGCGCCAGATCGACGCCGTCCAGCCGCTGTTGGAGAAGCGGGGCGACAACTGGGTGTTCGAGTTCTTCGACTCCGACCGCTACCACGAGGCCCGCAAAGCGGGTGGCTTCATGGACTGGCCGCTTTGAGCGAGTTCGTCAGCGTCGTCGTCAGCGACGGCACGCAGGACGCCGGCCTGGCCATGCTGCTGCTGTCCCGGCCTCCCACCAACGCGTTGACGCGCCAGGTCTACCGCGAAATCGTCGCCGCCGCCGGCGAATTGGGCCGCCGCGATGACGTGGCCGCGGTCATCCTGTTCGGCGGCCACGAGATCTTCTCCGCCGGCGACGACATGCCCGAACTGCGCACCTTGACCGCCGCCGAGGCCGGCACCGCCGCTCAGGTGCGCCGCGAGGCCATCGACGCCGTGGCAGCGATCCCCAAGCCCACCGTCGCGGCCATCACCGGGTACGCGCTGGGCGCCGGTCTGACGCTGGCGCTGGCCGCCGACTGGCGGGTCAGCGGCGACAACGTCAAGTTCGGCGCGACCGAGATCCTGGCCGGACTGATTCCCGGCGGTGGCGGGATGGCCCGGCTCACTCATGTGGTGGGTTCCAGCAGGGCCAAGGAACTGGTGTTCAGCGGCCGGTTCTTCGACGCCGAGGAAGCCCTTGCGCTCGGCCTGATCGACGACATGGTGGCCCCGGACAACGTCTACGACGCCGCGGCGACGTGGGCCAGGCGCTTCCTGGACGGTCCCGCACCGGCGCTGGCGGCAGCCAAGGCCGGCATCAACGACGTGTACGGGGCAGCGACGGCAACCGAGCGGGCGGACGCCGAACAACGGCGTTACGTCGACGTGTTCGCCGCAGCTCAGGACGGCGGGACCGACGGCGATCGGCACGGCGGATAGGCTGCCCTGCATGACGAGGACCACGCAAATCCCCGCAGACGCCGCTCCCAACCCGCACGCCACCGCCGAAGAAGTGGAAGCCGCGCGGCACGACAGCAAGCTCGCCCAGGTGCTCTACCACGACTGGGAAGCCGAGAACTACGACGAGAAGTGGTCGATCTCCTACGACCAGCGCTGTGTGGACTACGCGCGGGGCCGATTCGACGCGATCGTCCCGGACGAGGTGATCCGCGAACTGCCCTACGACCGCGCCCTCGAATTGGGTTGTGGCACAGGCTTCTTCCTGCTCAACTTGATCCAGGCCGGAGTCGCCCGGCGCGGGTCGGTCACCGACCTGTCGCCGGGCATGGTCAAGGTCGCCACCCGCAACGGGCAGTCGCTGGGCCTGGACATCGACGGCCGCGTCGCCGACGCCGAGGGCATCCCGTACGACGACGACACCTTCGACCTGGTGGTCGGTCATGCCGTGCTGCACCACATTCCCGACGTCGAACTGTCGCTGCGTGAGGTGATCCGGGTGCTCAAGCCGGGTGGGCGGTTCGTGTTCGCCGGCGAGCCCACCTCGGTCGGCAATGTCTACGCACGTGAGCTGTCCACCCTGACCTGGCGGCTGGCCACCAACATCACCAAGTTGCCCGGGCTGGGCAGCTGGCGGCGGCCGCAGGAAGAGCTCGACGAATCCTCGCGCGCCGCGGCCCTCGAGGCCGTCGTCGACCTGCACACGTTCTCGCCGCAGGACCTGGAACGGATGGCCGCCAACGCCGGCGCGGTGCAGGTCGAGACCGCCAGCGAGGAATTCACCGCCGCGATGTTCGGCTGGCCGGTGCGCACCTTCGAAGCTTCGGTGCCGCCGGGGCGTCTGGGTTGGGGCTGGGCGAGGTTCGCCTTCAACGGTTGGAAGGCCCTGAGCTGGGTGGACGCCAACGTCTGGCGGCACGTGGCCCCGAAGGGCTGGTTCTACAACGTCATGGTCACCGGGGTCAAACCGTCCTGAGCTTGTTCGACTCGGACGCCGTCAGCTATCTGCGGTCCGGCCCGGGTACCGCCGCGCTGGCGGCGGTCGACGAATTCGAGTTGAGCGAAGCCAGCCGGATAGCCGACGTTGCAGCGGTCCGCGCCCGGTTCGGCGATCGGGCTTCGGTGTTGGTGGAAACCACGTTGCTACGCCGGAAAGCGCAGGAGAAGCTCGGTGCGCTCGGCGACGTCTCGCACTGGCTGTTCACCGGCGAGGCGCTGCAGCAGGCCACCGCCGCACCCGTCGCGCGCCACCGCGCCCGCCGGTTGGCCGGGCGCGTCGTGCACGACGTGACCTGTTCCATCGGCACCGAGTTGGCCGCGCTGCGCACGGTGGCGACCCGCGCCGTCGGCAGCGACATCGACCCGGTCAGGCTGGCGATGGCACGCCACAACCTGGGGGCGGATGCCGACCTGTGCCGCGCCGATGCGTTGGCGCCGGTGACCCGCGACGCCGCCGTCGTCGTCGACCCGGCACGGCGCAGCGGTGGGCGCCGCCGGTTCGACCCGCGCGACTATCAACCAGCGCTGGACGCAGTGCTGGACTGCTACCGCGACCGGGATCTGGTCGTGAAGTGCGCTCCGGGAATCGATTTCGATCAGGTCAGGCGGCTCGGTTTCGCCGGTGAGATCGAGGTCACGTCGCATCGCGGCTCCGTCCGCGAAGCGTGCCTGTGGTCACCGGGGCTGGCCGAGCCGGGCGTGCGCCGACGCGCCAGCATCCTGGACCGCGACGAGCAGCTCACCTCATCCGACCCCGACGACTGTCCGGTACGTGGCGTCGGGCGCTGGATCGTCGACCCCGACGGCGCCGTCGTACGCGCCGGATTGGTCCGTCAATACGCCGCGCGGCACCGATTGTGGCAACTGGACCCCGACATCGCCTACCTGTCCGGTGACCACCTGCCGGCGGGGGTGCGTGGCTTCGAGGTGCTCGAACAGACGGTTTTCGACGAGCGGCGGTTGCGTCAGGCGCTGTCCGCGCTGAACTGCGGCGCGCTGGAGATCCTGGTGCGCGGGATCGCGGTGGACCCCGATGCGCTGCGCCGGCGGCTGCGGCTGCGTGGGGATCGGCCACTGTCGGTGGTCATCGCCCGCATCGGCACGGGGGCCGCCAGTCAGGCCCTGGCCTACGTTTGCCGGCCCTCGCGGTAACGCCGGGTACGCTGACGGCGAATCCTATATAAGACACATGCCTTCTTGGTCTGCGAGGACATTTCGACGATGCGCTTTCTGATGGCGGCCGCTCTATCGGCTGCTGTGCTTGTTTCGGGCTTGCCGGCTGTTGGCACGGCGACGGCCGCGCCGCCGTCCTGCGCCAGTCTCGGCGGCTCGGTCGAGGCCGCCCAGATCTGCCATATCCACCAATCCAGCACCACCTACACGCTGGACATCACGTTCCCGGTCGACTATCCCGACCAGCAGGCGCTGACCGACTACATCGCGCAGAACCGCGACGGGTTCGTCAACGTCGCGCAGGGATCGGGTCGGCGCGACCAGCCGTATCAGATGGACGCCACCAACGAGCAACACAGTTCCGGCCAGCCGCACAACACGCGCAGTGTGGTGCTCAAGTTCTTCCAGGATCTCGGCGGGGCCCGCCCCTCGAGCTGGTACAAGGCCTTCAACTACAACGTGACCGCCAAGCAGCCGATCACCTTCGACACGTTGTTCGCGCCCAACTCCAATCCGCTGGACGCCATCTTCCCGATCGTGCAGCGCGAACTGGAACACCAGAGTGGGGTGGGGGTGGGTGTGTCGGCCGGGGCCGGCCACGACCCGACCAACTATCAGAACTTCGCGATCACCGACGACGCGCTGATCTTCTACTTCGCCCAGGGCGAGTTGCTGCCGTCGTTCGCGGGAGCCACTCAGGTCCAGGTGCCCCGCAGCGCCATCCCGCCGCTGGCTCTCTGAGTCCTGTCAGGCCGGGTCGAAGCTGTAGACCTGGCCGTCGCTGGTACCGACCACCACCCGGCGGTCCTTGCCGACCGAAACCCCCACGGGAAAGCCGGTGGCGGCCGGGAGCGGATAGCTCTCGGTGGTGCGGCCATTGGACGGGTCGAACACCAGTAGCGACATGCCCGGTGCGTTGTCGTGCGGGGGACCGGCCACCACCGTGTAACCGACGCCGCCGCCGGCCAGGCTCGACGTGGACAACGGCGTGACGTCCTCGCGCCGCCAGATCACCTCGGCGTGGTCGCCGGCGTCACGGAACGAGGCGAGCCGGGTGTCGGGGCCACCACCGGACAAAATCAGCCCCTGCGGCGTGACCGACGGTGGTGTCTGTGCCGAGAAACCAAGTGGCGCAGACCATTTGGGCTTACCGTCGGCCGCATGCAACGCCCAGAGACGCTGGTCGCGGCCGTTGACGTAGATCGTGGACCCGTCGGCCGAGAGCACCGGGCTGGCCAGCACGCCGGCGCCGACGGCATCGCTGGTCCACTCGCGGGCGAGCTGTCCCCCTTGATACTTCAGCCCGACCAGCCCGGCGGCCGGCGCCCCGGGTTGCCAGACACCGATCACCACCGTTCCGGTGGTCTGCGAGAACGCCGGAGCCGCCGCGACCGGGCACGCCGGGCGGGCCGGCGCACAGTCGGCCAGCCCCCGCGTCGCATCGGCGGGATCCACCCCCTCCACCAGGTCCAGGGCGCTGCCGACGACTGCACCGCGGTGGGTGTCGAACACCAGTATCTGTCCCAGGTGCGTGCTGACCAGTAGGTGTCCGTCGCCCAGAAACCTTGGCGTCGTCGGCATTCCGATCACGGGCTCACGCCACCGGGTCCACTGCGTCGGCGGGAACGAGATGATCGCGCCGGGCTGGCCGACGTAGAGGTTGTCGAAGCCGTCGAAGACCGGACCGCCGAAGCCGCCGCCCTGGACCAGCCGGATGCACCAGCGCTGCCGTCCGTTGCCGATCTCCCACTCCATGAAGGAGCAACCGGCCGGCGTCTGCGCGTTCAGCGCGAGGTAGCCGCGCGCGCCCAGGGCCGGGCCGGCCGCCAGCGTCCCTTTGACCGACCGTGTCCAGCGCAGGCTGAGCTTGCTGGCACCCGCCGTCGCCGTGTAGCTGCTGTTGGCGGCGTCGGCGTACTGCGCCGGCCAGCCCGGCGCGGCCACCGCGTCGACCCAGGAGTCGGTATTGCCGCAACCACCGAGCCCGACGGTGAGCGCGGCCGCCGAAACGGCTGCCAGCAGACGTCGGGCGAACACGGTTTCCTTTCGAGGCTTTCGAGTACAGGTGAGGGTAACCCGCCGCCTCGTCGTTACGTCTGATTGCCCGACCCCACAGCCCGCCGTTCCGCCGCGCATCGTCGGCGGACTAGGCTTTCGGGCCATGACGAGCATGTGGGGTGCTCCGCTGCATCGCCGGTGGCGTGGCTCCCGAATCAGGGACCCGCGCCAGGCCAATTTCCTCACCCTGGCGTCGTTGAAGTGGGTGCTGCGCAACAAGGCCTACACGCCGTGGTACCTGGTGCGATACTGGCGGCTGCTGAAGTTCAAGCTGCAGAACCCGCACATCATCACCCGCGGCATGGTGTTCCTGGGCAAGGGCGTGGAAATCCATTGCACTCCCGAGTTGGCGCAGCTGGAGATCGGCCGCTGGGTGCACATCGGCGACAAGAACACGATCCGCGCGCACGAAGGTTCGCTGCGCTTCGGCGACAAGGTGGTTCTCGGTCGCGACAACGTGATCAACTGCTACCTGGACATCGAGCTCGGCGATTCGGCGCTGATGGCCGACTGGTGCTACGTCTGCGACTTCGACCATCGCATGGACGACATCACGCTGCCGATCAAAGACCAGGGCATCATCAAGTCGCCGGTGCGGATCGGACCGGACACGTGGGTCGGGGTCAAGGTGTCGGTGCTGCGCGGCACATCGGTCGGACGGGGTTGTGTGCTGGGCTCGCACGCCGTGGTGCGCGGCGTCATACCGGACTATTCGATCGCGGTGGGCGCGCCGGCGAAGGTGGTCAAGAACCGCAAACTGTCCTGGGAGACCTCAGCCGCCCAGCGCGCCGAACTGGCCGCCGCGCTGGCCGACATCGAACGCAAGAAGGCGGCGAACCAGTCCGGCATCGGTTAGCCGCCCGTGTGTCGGCTGATAGTGGCACGTCACGCGGGTTCGCCGAAGCCTTCAGCTGATGTCGCTGTAGCGGCGCAGAGCCTCGGTGCGTTCGGCTGCATGGTCGACGATCGGGTCGCGATATCCGGGCGGGCGGTGGCCTTTTCGTAGCTGCACGTCGCTCGCCTCACGCAGTTCAGGCACCCAGCGCCGAATGTAATCTCCTGTGGGATCGAACTTTTCGCCCTGCGTGACGGGGTTGAACACCCGGAAGTAGGGTGCCGCGTCGGTGCCGGAACCGGCGCACCACTGCCAGCCGTGCTGGTTGTTGGCCATGTCGCCGTCAACGAGTTGCTCGAGAAACCAGCCCGCTCCCCACTGCCACGGCAGGTGTAGGTCCTTGACCAGAAAAGAGGCGACGATCATCCGTACCCGGTTGTGCAGGAACCCGGTCTCGCGCAGTTGCCGCATCCCGGCGTCCACTATCGGGTATCCCGTCTGTCCGGCTTTCCAGGCCTCGAAGCGGCGCGTGGCCTCGGCATCCGTGTCGGTCTCGATGGCGTCGAAGTCGCGGTTCCAGTTCCACCAGACGCTGTGCGGCCAGTGATACAACACCGCGGCGTAGAAGTCGCGAAAAGCCAACTCCCGCAGGTACACCGAGTCGCCTTTGCGCTGCGGGTCGAGATCGGAGACCAACGTGCGCGGATGGATGGTGCCGAACTTCAGGTGTGCCGACATCCGACTGGTGCCGGGCAGGTCGGGCCGGTTGCGGTCCTGCTCATAGCGGGACAACCCATCGTCGACGAACGTCGCCCACTGCGAAACTGCCGCCGCTTCACCGGCTTTCACGTCGAGTTCGACGCCGGGGTCGGGGATCTTGCACGGCTGGACGCCGAGTTGCGCCGGATCGACCCACTGTGCCGAGCCGGCGTCCGACTTGGCGGGCGCCCGCCAACCCACCTCACGCCAGCGACGAAAGTACGGTGTGAACACCTTGTAGGGGGTGTCGTCGTCCTTGGTGACACGTCCGGGTGAGGCCAGATACGGAGATCCGGTCGCCACCAACGGCACTCGACCCAACGCGGTGCGCACCCGTTCGTCGCGTTTGCGGCCGTACGGCGCGAAATCTTCGGAGATGTGTACCGCCGAGGCACCAACCTGCTTGGCTAACTCCGGGATTCGCTTCTCCGGCTGCCCGCGTACCACCAGCAGACGACCGTCGAGCTGGGCGCTGAGTTGCCGCAGCGAATCACCCAGGAACTGCAACCGTCGCGGTCCTGACGACGCTTCCAGTCGCGGATCGAGCACAAAGCAGCCAAGCACCTGCCCGTCGCTCTCGGCGGCGGCGATCAACGCCGGGTGGTCGCGCACCCGAAGATCGCGCCGAAACCACAACAGGGAAGGCATGATCGGCCCCTAACGGTTGAGTCGCCAGATGTGGCTCGACAGCACGGTGGCGAATGCACACCACAACGGGTAGGGCGCGAGCGCCGCGCCGGCGCGGGGGTCGGCCTCGGCGGCCCTTCTGGCCAGATCGGCGCTGCTGGCCGTGAGTGCCGCGGCGCCGAGCGCGGAGGCGCCCAGTTTGTGGTAACGGAAGAACAGCCAGCTCCAGCTTGCGTTGAGGACGAGATTGCCTCCCAATGCGGCGATGTAGCGACGCGCCTTGTCGTCGTGACCCGCGGCACGCAATTTGTCGATGACCACCGCGGAGGTGGCGGCGATGTCGGTGTACAGGGTGGTCCAGGCCACCGGGAATGCGGCGCTGGGCGGCTGATAGGGCGGCTTGCGGATGCGCGCGTACCAGAGCGGGGTGCGGCCCGGGTTGGCGGCACCTCCGGCGACGGCGGTGGCGGCGACGGCCAGACCGGTGCCTGCCAGGGTCGATCTGTTCACGTTGACTCCGTTCGGTTTTGCGCGGTGGACGCCGCGGTGGAAAGTCGACTGGGCCACCAGATGCGATCACCGATCACGGCGAACAGCGCGGGAATGACGAGTGTCCGCACCACGAAAGTGTCCAACAAAATACCCAGGCCCACGATGATGCCCAGTTGAGTCATCACGATCAGGGGCAGCACGCCGAGAACGCAGAAGACCGCGGCCAGAACGATTCCCGCACTTGTGATCACTCCACCGGTGGCCGACACCGCGCGGATCATTCCGTCCCGCGCACCATGATCGGCGGACTCTTCACGCGCCCGGGTGACCAGGAAGATGGTGTAGTCCACGCCCAGTGCGGCCAGGAACAGGAAGGCGTAGAGCGGGGTGGAATTGTCCAGGGCGGGGAAACCGAACACGTGCATGCTGGCCCAGCCGCCAAGACCTAACGCGGCCAGCGCACCCAGGATCGTCGCCGCCAGCAGCGTGGGCGGTGCCAACGCGGATCGCAACAGCACCGCCAGGACGACGAGGATGACCGCGAGGATCGCCGGGATCAACAGCGTCCGGTCACGCACGGCGGCGTCGCGCACATCCAGCGCCTGCGCGTCGGGTCCGCCGACCAGAGCCTCGGGTGTGGCGGCCTTGGTCGAAAGACGTAACGCACCAACGGTATTGAATGCCTGCGGGGACGACGGTGCGGCATCGATGACCACCGACCACTTGGTGAGTCCCGACGACGAAGTGCCTGCGGGGTTCGCCGACACGACACCGGGTGTGGAGATGATGGCCTGTTGCACCTGCGCTGCGTGGGTGGTGGGGGCGACCACTTCGGTCGGGTTCGCCGAACCGGCGGGAAAATGGGCGGCCACGATCTCGAACCCGGTCACCGAATCTGCCTTGACCCGAAACTGTTCCGTCTGCGACAGCCCGATCCGGACACCGAGCAGGCCGGTCGCCAGGGCCGCCAACAACACGATCGTGACCGACGCGACGACCGCTGGGCGCCGTGCCACGCGTTCGGCGATGGAGTGCCAGAGGCCGATCTTGATGGTCTGGGTGTCGTCCGGTTGTGGGACGAACGGCCAGAACAACCGTCGTCCGAACAAAGCCAGCAGCGGCGGCAACAGCACCAGCACCGACATTGCGGCGACGATCAGTCCGCACGCCGCAAGCGCACCCAGGCTGCGGGTGCTGGGAGTGGACGCGAAGATCAGCGTCAGCAGCGCCAAGACCACGGTCGCGTTACTGGCAACGATTGCGGGCCCGGCCATCCGGACGGCTTGGCGCAGCGCGTCACGGTGCTCGCGGTGCAGTCGAAGTTCTTGGCGGTAGCGCGAAATCAGCAGCAGCGCATAGTTGGTGCCCGCGCCGAACACCAACACGCTGGTGATGCCCGAAGTCGCGCCGTCGAAGCTCAGGCCGGTCAGCGAGGCCACCGCGGTACCCACCGAGGCCGCTACCCGGTCGGCGAATCCGATCACCACCAGCGGAACCAGCCACAGCACCGGCGAACGGTAGGTGGCGATCAGCAGCAGCGCCACCACCGACGCGGTCACTATCAGCAAGGTGACGTTGGCGTCACTGAACGCGTTCGCGATATCGGCGCCGAATGCCGGCCCGCCGGTCACATGCGCCGAAAGGCCGTCCGGCAAGCCGGAGCCCGCGGCATCGCGCAGTGCGGCAACGGCATCGTGCAACGCCAGACCGGACAGTTCACCACTGATCGGTACCACCCCGATCCCGGCCCTGCCGTCGGCCGAGACGAAGACGGGCCCCGGCCCCGATCCCCGTTGCGCGATGGCCTGCATGCGATCTCGGGCCTGTTCGGTTGCGCGTTGGAGCGCGGCGGCGTCGACGTCCGCGCCGCCGCTACTGCTGACAACGACGATCAGGGGGTTGAGGTCGCCACCGGGAAATTGGGCGGACAGCTGCTGTACCTTCGCTGAATCGGCATCCCTCGGCACCGACAACGGCGCCTGGCTTGCCGCTGCGTTCCCACCGATCAACGTCATGAAACCGGTCCCCAGCAGAAAAACTCCCAGAGCAATAACCCACGAGCGCCGGCCGCTGAGCCTCGCGGCGAATCCCTCCCACACAATGCAAGCATTTCAGTCGTTTAACCATTAATCAACTGAAATGACCGCGGATCGGCGATATGCTGCGAATCACAATGGATCCTGAGCAGCAGGGCGCGGGCCGCGATGCGCTGGAGTCGCAGATCTCTGCCGATCTGCGGGAGTTGTCCACCGCGTCCGATCAGATCGGCCGGCATTTCGCCGTGTCCCAGGACGTGCGGCCCACCGACTTTCGTGCGCTGTTGCACATCATGGTCGCCGAAACCGCTGGGCAACCGATGACATCGGGCGATCTGAGTCAGCGGATGGGTCTGTCGGGTGCGGCGATCACCTATCTGGTGGACCGGTTGATCGACTCCGGCCACATCCGTCGTGAATCCCATCCAGCCGACCGGCGAAAGGTCATCCTGCGTTACTCCGATCCCGGACTGGCGACCGCCCGGTCGTTCTTCACTCCGCTGCGCCGACACACCACCTCCGCCCTCCGTGATCTTCCCGACGCTGATCTGGCCGCTGCCCACCGGGTTTTCACCGCGCTGATTGCCGCTATGCGCCACTATCAGACGGAACTGGGCAGCGCCGCGCCCTGAGGTCGCGGTCATGCCGTCGCCTTGTCGACTCTTTCGATCGGTTGCCGATGGTCCGTCGATGCCCTCGGCCATGGTGCGATGGAGAACGGAATCGATTGCAGCGCAACCGGATCCGTGAGTTCAGCCGGCGCGGGCGGTCGTGGGCATCACCGTTGGCTGAAACTATCTCGCGAGGCGCAGCAGCAGTTGCCGGCGGCCCACCAGCGCGTCTTCGACGAGCTGAAGGGCTTCCGGCACCGACTTGACCAGCGGGAGGCCGTGATCGGTGACGATGCGAAGCAGCGGACGCATGGCGCTGCCGGTGACGATTCCGCAGTACAGTCCCGCGGTGTGCTGCCGGTGGTGCAGCGCGAGCAGTTCCTGGAAACCGTCGATGCCGAGAAACTTCAAGTGGGTCAGGTCGATTATGAGTGGAGTTCCGACCTTGGTGAATCGGCCGAGCTCCGCGGCGACGCGCCCGGCATTTGCCGCGTCGATTTCCCCGTCTATCCGCAAGACGGTGGCCAGGCTGCGGGCATAGACGAAAATGTGCGCCTTACCGCAGTCGATGACGTAGCGGTAGCGGGGGTGGGTCTGGTCAGGTGAATCTACAGCGTGCATCACAACGTGGCCTATCGGGTGGTTCTGAAGCGGGGCGAAGAACGACCTTTCTCGTGTCGCTTCGCTGAGATGGCAGCTGGCTACTCAACTGATGCATAGCCTAGCCGGATACGCGCAGCTGGGCGCAGGGAAAAAATCAGCGTGGTCGCGTACCGTCCGGAAACAGCGGCCCAGCGGGCAAAGTTTTCGTTTCGCGGATAGGCTCGCCCCGGCCGAACGGAGCGGGGAGACGCCCGCCGCGGCAGAAAGTCGGGGAACGGTGCCGCGGCGGACGTCTCGGATTCACCGAGCGCTCGACGGTTGGGCTCCCGGCCGCTGCGGTCATGCTCTACTTTAGCTTAACTGCTTTAATCATTCACAAAATTAACAAAACTGTCCGTCTCGCGTAGGCTGACAGGAAGTGGACCCGCGTCGCGGGCGCCGTAATCGTGCCTGTTTGTTCCTGGAGTGGGTACTACCAGACGATGGATCGAGAGAGATCGTGACCATGCCCGGCAAGACCGTCGATAGTCTCGGTTCGGTGGTGGGCTACCGCGAAATTGCCGTTCCTGTCAGCTCCGGCGCCGGAAGGTCCGCGTACCCATGACCGGTGACCGGGCCGAAATGACCACGCGCAAAAGGCGTCACATCGACGTGTGCCTGGACGGGGACGTGACCTTTCACGGCGTCAGTACCGGACTCGAGCGCTACCGCCTGCCCTACAACGCACTCACCCAGACCAATCTCGGCGATGTGGACCTGTCCGTCGAATTCCTCGGCAAGCGCCTGCGTGCGCCGGTCCTGGTGGGCGCGATGACCGGGGGAGCGGAGCTATCGGGCACGATCAACCGAAACCTGGCCACCGCCGCGCAGCGGCTCGGGATCGGCATGATGCTCGGCTCGCAGCGAGTGATGCTGGACAGCGCGCTGGGCGAGCGCGCCGCCGCCAGCTTCGCCGTACGCGAGGTGGCACCCGACGTGTTGTTGTTCGGCAACATCGGCTTGTCCCAGTTCACCAAGGACGCGGTGCCGGACATCACCCGGGCGCTAGACCGGGTTGGAGCCGATGTGCTTGCGGTACATACCAATCCGCTGCAGGAGGCCATGCAGCAGCACGGGGACACCGACTTTTCCGGGTCGCTCGACCGTCTGCACGACGTAGTCCCGATGCTCGATCATCCGGTGCTGCTCAAGGAGGTGGGGCACGGCATCGGTGGCGCGGCCGTCGCCGAGCTGCTGCGATTGACAGGCGCGCCACCGGTGGCGGCTATCGACGTCGCGGGCGCCGGCGGCACGTCATGGTCGCGCGTCGAGCAGCTGGTCCGTCACGGCGAGCTTCGCTATCCGGATCTGGCCGACTGGGGAATTCCTACCGTGCAGGCACTTTCGGAGGTTCGCGCGCAGCTGCCGGTGTTCCCGCTGGTCGCTTCCGGCGGAATCCGGACCGGCATGGACGCGGCCAAGGCACTCGCCCTGGGCGCTGACGTGGTGGCGGTTGCGCGCCCGTTGCTTGCCGCCGCGATCGAATCCGCCGACGCCGCAACGGCCTGGCTGCAACGCTTCGTCGACGAGCTTCGCATCTGCCTGCACGGATGCGGTGCCGCAGATCTGCCCGCGCTGCGTGGACTCGGCGTGGCATCTGTCATCTAGAGCTATGGCGGTAATCCTCGCTTACGGCGCACCGGCGCTGGGTCATGTCTACCCGTTGGGCGCACTGCTCGTGGAGTTGGTCGCGCGCGGTCACCGGGTGCACCTGCGCACGATGGCGAGCGAGGTCGACACCATGCGGCAGGTCGGTGTCACCGCCGAGGCCGTCGACCCGCGCATCGAGGCCATCGTCGGCGACGACTATTCTGCGCGTGGGGCTTTCGGCGTACTGAAGAGGTCGATAGACGTACTGTGCCGCCGGGCGGTGATCGAGGTCGACGACCTGCGGCGCGCGGTCGCCCAGGTACAGCCCGACGCAATCATCGTCGACGCGAATTGCTGGGGCGCGATTTCGGCCGCTGAGGCGGACGGCATTGGCTGGTCGGTGTTTTCACCGTTCACCCCGTACCTGCGCTCCCGCGGGACGCCGCCGTTCGGCCCGGGTATGCGGCCGCTGCCGGGTGTCGCGGGCGCGGTGCGTGACGCCGGGCTGCGAGCCGTGGTTCGCTATCTGTTCGACCGCCCGATGTTGCCCCGCGTCAACGCCCTTCGCGCAGGACTCGGCGTACCCGCCGTCAACTCCGTGGATGAGTTGATGCGCCGAGCGCCGCTGTTGTTGGCGGTCGGCGGCGAGCCCTTCGAGTACCCGCACCCGGACTGGAGCGATGTGGTGCACTTCATCGGAGCGTGTGTCTTCGAGCGGCCCGGCACGCCAACTCCGCACTGGCTGGACGAAATCGACCGGCCGGTGGTGCTGGTCAACACGTCCTCTATCGCGCAAGGCGACGCCAAGCTGGGAGAGATGGCGTTGCGCGCGTTGGCCGATGAGCCGGTACATGTCGTCGCGACCTTCCCGGCCGGTGTGCCTGCCGGTTTGCCGCGGACTTCCAACGCGACGGTGTGCCGGTTTCTGCCGCACGGACCGGTGCTCGATCGCGCGGTCTGTGTCATCACCCACGGCGGAATGGGAACGACGGTCAAGGCTCTCGACCGCGGTGTCCCGGTCTGCGTCGTGCCGTTTGCCCGCGATCAAGCCGAAGTGGCGCGCCGGGTGCAGGTCGCCGACTGCGGGGTTCGGCTACCGTCCCGCAAGCTGAACCCGGCACGGTTGCGCCGATGTGTGCTCGAAGCAGCGACCAAGGTGCCGGCAGCCCGCCGGGTGGCCGCCGGTTTCGCCGCTACCGGTGGCGTGACGCGAGGGGCGGAACTGATCGAAGACCGCGTCGTCAACTTCGCGAGGCGTTCGACCGAGATGATCCCTGACGCCGTCGCGGCGCCTGTGCGCCTCGCTCCGGCTTCGCCGACGCAGCCGAAGGACGGTTGACCAACTCCGCTTCGAAGGTCGACATGGCCCCGATCATGGTTTGAAAAACCCGGTGCGCGGCCGCGAGATCTTTATCGGTCAGGCTGGCCATCGCGTCGCTCAGATGGGTTCCGAGTGGGCTGAAGAACGAATGCGCCAAGTCCATGCCCTGATCCTCGTAACGCAACAGCCACTTGCGTCGGTCTTCGGGGTCGGGCTCGCGGCGTATATGGCCGGCCTCGATCATCCGGTCGACGAGATAGGTGATGGCCGGCGGCGAAACGTCCATGCGATGGCGCAATTGGGCCAACGTCAGAGGTTCTCCGGCCGTTTCGGCCACCATGATGTGCAGCAGGGCGTGAAAGTCGCTGCTGCTCACCTTGTTCACGCGCGCGAAATGCCGTCCGATCCGGTCCGATCTCGCCGTGATCGCGCGCATATCGGCCGACAGCAGCTTTTCCAGCTCTGCCCGTCCATGCGCGGGTTCATTAGCGCGGCGTCTGCTCACTACCCGGTACCTCCATCAGATGCAGGGTACGCGTCCAGAAAGGGGGCGTGAGCGCAACGTCCGGTTTCGGCAACGCTTTACGCCTTGGCCGGGTCGTGACCCCAGTTCATCAGCGAATAGCGCCACGAGGTGTTCTCGATGTCACCTTCGGGGCGCTGAGCGAGGTGCCGTTTGGCGTAGCCGAGCACCTTGCGCATGTGCTTGTAGTCGTCGTCGTCCAGGTCCGCCCGTTTGGTTCTGAGGATGTCGACAATCCGCCGACCGCTGGCGTGTCCGGTCGATTCCTTGCCGCCGCGCTTTTGGCCGACACCTCGCGATTCGTCTGTCGCGAGCCACTTCTCGAGTTCACGTGCGGTCATGTTGACCGTGTTCTTGAATTCTTTCCAGGTCGCGGCGCTGTCGGTCTTGGGCATCTATCAGTCCTCTTCACTTGCCGGTGCGCTTCAACGCGCTCGGTTTGTGTACCGCGTCTTTCCCGGTCTTGTCGCTTCGCACCTTGTACTGCGGTTCGTCTTTGGACGCCTTGACCTTTCGACCGGCTGTCTCGATGTCGGAGGTGATCTTCTTCTCGACCTTCCCTTTCACGGTTTGGCCGTGGCTCTTCCACTCCACGCTGTCGCCTTTGCGTAATTCCTTGTCGCTCAATTCGGTTCACCTTCCTCGTGACATCCGGCCCCACGGTCGGGGACCCGGCTGCGGTTCAGCGCAAAATACCTACCGGTCCCGAATTCGCTGGACAGCCAGCGCAACCCACGACACTGCGGCGGCGATGAAGGCGAGAAGTTGCGCGGTGCCGGTACGGTCGGCCGGGTACACCACCCCGGCGACATAACGGCCGACGAAACCGTCGTTCGGCAGAGGTTCCATCCCGGCTCGCGCGCGGGCCCACGCTTCCAGACTGGTCAGCGGGCACGGCAGCTTCAGGGTGACGACGCCGATTCCCCAGCACACGGTCGGCACGTGCAGCCACAATGTGCGCCGCCACCGCAGCGCCAGAAAGCCGCCGCTCGGCAGGTAGACCAGATACGCCAGATGAGCGACCACGCTGGCGACGACGACGGCGAAACATGCTTTCCTCATCGCTGATTCAGCGTAGAAGATGTGCTTCGACGGCACACCGGCCGGTTGTTGATCACGTCCCGCTTTCGTGGCGCAACTTGTAGCGTCGTTCGGCGTAGGCCAGGTCGTCGCGCCACAACCGGTTCGCGGCATGGCGCATCAACGGCGTGATCAGAGGTGCGATGTTGAGCGCCGCTTTGAACCCGGGACGCTGAGACTGCGCGACGATGGCTTCGATCACCGCGACTGTCGGCCTGCCGTCCGGACCCGGACCGATGGGGGTGGCATGGGTTTCGACGACGCTGCCGGCGCCCTCGCCCTCCACGATGCGCATCACGATGGTGCGTGCGTCCGGACAGGTGAACTCCGCGATCGTCGGCACCCCCAAGCGGCCGATCCGGAAGGTGACCGAGACTAGGAACCGGTCATCATCTTCGGTCGGTGTGGTGAGTACCTCGAGGCGGGTGAAGGAATACGGGTGAAACCAGTTGCCGTGCCAGGGGTCCAGACGGTTGGCGAGGATGTCGCACGGCTCGCAGACGCCGACCAGGCGGGTGACTGCCGGCAACGTGGCTCCGGTTGGCCGCTCGGGCAGCACCGGCATGTCCAGCGGCGGTTCCCCTCCGACCTGATCGAGTCGCACCCACGCCAGCACACCGTCGTCGTAGCTGGGCAGGGGTGCCCAACCGAGCTTGCAACCGGTGCCGTCGAGCGCCAGTCCATGCCAGCGGCAGAACAACACGCCATCGGAAACGGTCCCGGTGGCCAGATCGGCACCGAGGTGCGGGCAACTGCCCGGGCCGACGCGTAGCAGACCGAGTCGGTCGCGCCAGGCGACGAGTTCGACGCCGGCGACGCGCGTGCCGAAAGGACGTCCGCCGCGCACGGCACGGCTGGCGGCGAAGGCGTACCAGTTGCCGGTGGGCCGGCGCTGCGACCGGGCCAGCGCTTCATCGATGATGCTCGGCTGGGCCTGGCCGTAGGTCGGGCGTTGCCGCGTCCACGGCACGGGTGGAACAACTTGCAGCGGCCAGTCTTTCGGCCACCGACGGCGGACCCGGTCACCGGCGCTCATGGCAGATTGCGCCTCTGTCGAAGCGCCAGCGAACGCAGTAGCGCGGATCGTCCGCGGACGGGAACGGTGCGTAGCTCGTGGCCGTGCAGACCCCACTGGGCCAGCAAGAGGTTGGCAGCCATCCAGCCGGTGGTGGCCGCGCGCTCCATCAACGCCGCCGGCAGGTCTACCCGGATCCCGTCACCGGCCAGCGCCAGTCCGGGCTGTGGAGTCGCAACCGTCGGACGCCGCGTGTAAGTGCCGGGGGTGAACAGCGGGCAGTCGGCGCGGCGCAGTACGCGTTGAAGCACCACGTTCGCCGACGCGGTTTCCGGGTAAAGCTGGTGCAGTTGCCGGATGGCATCCTCCACGCCGAATGCGGAATCCATTGCATAACAATGCAATTCGACGACGGATCCGCCGCGCCGCGTCGCCCAGTCAGCCGCTTCGCTTTCATAACGCTCCAGCACGCTGATGTTGTCGAGCGGCGGGTGTCCGGCGGTGCCCAGGAAGGGCGGTCGCTCGGCGTTGACCGGCCGGTCCAGCCAAAGGCGATGGACGACGAACGGGGGAGCGGTGCGCAGCCGCCGGATCTGGCTGCGCCACAGGTCGCTGCCCAGACCGCTCGATTCGGCAACGATGTGTTGCAGCCCGCCTACGTCGACGGCCAGCACCACAGCGTCCGCGTCGAGCGGGTCACCCGAATCGACATGCACGCGAAACGCATTCGGGCCGTCGGTGTCGATGCGGTGCACCTGTGTGCCGGTTCGGAACCGCACTCCACGTTCGTCCAGATAGTGACGCATCGGATTCCACAGCGCCGCATCGAAGTTCGCGTTAGCTACGTCGAAGATCAATCCCTCACTGGAGCCCAGGAAGTAGATATGGAACATGGTCGCCAACTCACCGGCCGAGAGCTGCGATGGTTCGGCGAAGAAGCTGCGGGAGAAGACCTCGAACGCGAGATGGCGCGCCGATTCGGGGAAATTGATGCTCTTCAAGAAGGTTTCGGCGTCGATGTGATCCAGCTGGTGGTAGATGTCGGGCACCGACACGGCTGCCAGCGGCGCCGCCGCGCGCGCGTCGATGCGCACCAGGTCGGCGAGCCGGAACGTGGGACTGCGCAGCGCGAACAACAACGCATTCCACGGTGGCGTGCGGGGCAGCCCCCGGAAACTGTCGCGCCGGCCGGCGCCGTCGATCAGCGGGTAGTCCTCGACCGGCGTCAGCATCCGCAGCTGGGGATCGACGCGGCGCAACAACTCCCGCAAGTTGTAGTACTGGCGGAAGAAGGCGTGGAAGCCACGATTCAGCGCGAACTCGGTGCCGTCATGCGGTTCGGTCCACCCCCCGACGCGTCCGCCGAGGTAGTGCTCTTTCTCCACCACCTCGACGGCGATGCCGCGTTCGGCCAGCCCGGTGGCGGCGGTGAGCCCGGCGATGCCGGCACCGACGACCACCGCGCGCGGCTGCGACGACAGCGCGCCGGCGTCGGCCAACCCGGGCGACGCGGGATGGATGTGCTGGCGGCGGTCGGTCATTGCGGCGCCGTCCCCAGGAAGGTGTGGACGATGTCGCGTTCCCACCCCGGCATGGTTTCACTGCGCACGCCGCACAAGCCGGCGTCGGACATCCGTTGCCGCACCCCCGCCGCGCCGTCGAAGGTCAGCACGCTGCGCCACAGGTGGCGGTAGAGCGTGGTGTTGCGGGTTCGCCACCACCCGGCGGGAATGATGATGCCCCAGCAGACCGCGTGCCAGATGCGGGTGGCCGCGGCCGAGTCCCGCACCGAATACTCGTGCAGCGCCAGGGTTGCACCGGGCCGCAACAACGTCGCGAAGGTGCGCAGCTGGCTGTCCGGATCGGTCAGATTGCGCAACAAATAGGCGGCGAAGATGGCATCGAACGGTCCGGTGATGCCGTGCTCGCCGAGGTCTTCGATGCGCGAGTGCACGAACCGGACCGTGGCGGGCCACGACTTGGCCAGTGCCGCATCCAGCATGCCGCGCGACGCGTCGACAGCGATGATCTCGGCCTCCGGCGCCGCGGTGAGCAGTGCGGCCGTCGAGGCGCCCGTGCCGCAACCGGCATCGAGTAGCCGCAACCCCCGTCCGCGGTCCGGCAGGCCCATCCGGCGCGCCGACCGTCGCAGGTTGCTGTGATAGCCGGGGTTGGCGCCCACCAGCCGGTCATAGGCCGCTGCGCCCTCGTCGAATGCCGCTGGAACGTCGCCGCGCGCCAAGCCCGTCCTATTCATGGCTGCCACGCTCTCGTTGGAACTCCCACAACAACAGCACCCCGGTCACCAGCGCGAAGCCGAACAGGAAGTCCTCGACCGGAATGTCGAACGGAAACCGCAGCCCACTGGTGTGCCGCTCGTCGTAGCTGACGATTGGTGCACTGAGCTTGGTCAACCAGCCGTCCACCGGAACCTGAAAGCCGAGCACGATCACCATCGACAGCCAGTAGGCGGGCCGGCGAAACAGGCCGGTGCGCAACAACATCAGCTCCAGCGCGCACACGCCCAACACCGCGAGCACGGCCGGCAGTGTGTATCCCAGACCGCTCATCGGCGCCTGCTCCACGCCAGAATCGTGGACACCGCGTTATACGTCAGCAATCCGCACAACGGAATCACCACGAAGAACAGCACTTCCTCGATCGGGATGTGCGGGGGGATCTCGATGCCGGTGAGGTACTTGCCGTCGTACCACCACACCCCAGCCGCTATGGCCACCGCATCCCACACCAGGAACAACGCCGCGACCGGCGCCACCGCGCGGACGAGACGGCGGGCCTGACGGTAGACGCCGCTGCCGAACAACTCCAGTGGCGCTGTGATCAGCAGGCACAAGCCGAGCACAATCAAATACTGCCAGCGATCGCTCACGCCGCACCACGCTTTCGGTGCTGGGTCCGTCCGGCGGGATGCGAGAAACGAACCCGCCACGACTGCAGCAGGGCACCACCGGCGACTTGTATCCGGCGCGTGGTACCAACCGTGGCGCGGTGACTGAAGACGGAGAAGTCGCTGTCCTCAATGCAATCCAGGATTTCGGAGTACAGCGTCAAGGCCGTCGCCACACAGGGCTGTGACCGCCGCGCCAGCATCGGGATCCCGCCGGCGGCGAATCGATAGATCTCCCGGGTGATTTCGTGTTGGGCCTGCAACGCGCCGCGCACCCGTTCATCGGTGCGACGATGATGGTGGCACCACATCAACAACTCGCGATCCACCCCGTGTGCGGCGAGTTCGTCGGCCGGCAGATAGATCCGGTCACGCATCAGATCTTCGTCGACGTCGCGCAGGAAGTTGGTCAACTGAAACGCCTGTCCCAGTGCGGCGGCGTACGGTGCGGCCTCGTCGATGTCGCGGGTGCCCAGTACCGGAAGCATCTGCAGCCCAATGACTTCCGCCGAGCCGCGCATGTAGCGGTTGAGCGCGGCGCGGTCGGGATAGTCCGTGACGGTGAGGTCCATCCGCATCGACGCGAGGAAGTCCTCGAACAGATCCGCCGGAATGCGGTAGCGGCGGACGGTGTCGTCGACGGCGGCAAGAATCGGTTCGTCCGGGCGGGCTCCACCGGCGAAGAACTTGTCGGACAGGCACTGCAAGCGCTCGGCGCGGGCGCAGACGTCGAGATCCGGATTGAACTCGTCGAGGATGTCGTCGGCGTGGCGGGCGAAGGCATAGAGCGCATGAACCGCCGGTCGCTGGTCGGGAGCAAGCAACCGAGTGGCCAGAAAATAGGTGCGACCATGTGCGGCGGCGATCTGCCGGCACAGGCGATATGCGGCGCGCAGCGCAGGGCTGTCGATACCGGCGGCGTCTAATTCGGTGCGAATCACGGCAATCGGGCTCTCACACTGGATGTGGGGGAGCGGTCGAGGACCCCGGTGATGCGGTCGGCGGCGAGCCGTCCACTGATCAGGGTCGTCGGCACACCCACACCAGGTACGGTCGACGATCCGGCCAGCACCGCGTTCTCGATTCCGCGCACCAGGTTGGCCGGACGGAACGGGCCGGTCTGGGCAAAGGTGTGGGCGAGGGCGAACGGCGTTCCGGCCGTCATCCCTTGGCGGGCCCAGTCGGCGGGGGTGTCGAGATGCAACAATTCGGCCCCGTCGCCCACCTCCGGCAACAGTCGCTCTGCGACCGCGTCCAGCATGTTCTGCGCATACGGCTTCGCCGCCGTGGACCAGTCGACCCGGCGCCGGGACAGGTTGGGCGCCGGAGCCAGCACATACAGCAGATCTCGCCCGGCCGGCGCCAGACTGGCGTCGCTGGCGGTCGGGCGGGTCACCAGCAGCGAAGGATCCCGCATCAGTTGGCCGTCGCGGATGATGTCGGTGAAGGTGTGCTCCCAGGCGTCACCAAAAAGTATGGTGTGGTGTGCCGTCTGGGCGGGTGTGGCGCGGCAGCCCACATGCATGACCACCGCCGAGGGTGCCGCGCGCAGTGGCAGTAGCCGTCTCGGCTTCCGACCCAGCAGTCGGTAGGTGAGTGGCAGTTCGGTGGTCAACACCACCGCGTCACAAGGGATGCGTTCGCCGCCCTCCGTGAGCACCGAGGTGACCCGGTCGCCGCTGCGTTCGAGATCGGTAACCGTTGAGCTGTAAAGGAATTGGACGCCGGCTTGTTCGGCTACCGCTGCCAGTGCGTCCGGGAGCGCACGCACGCCGCCGCGAGGGAAGAACACCCCGGAGACGGTGTCCATGTAGGCGATCACCGCATACACTGCCAGCGCGTGCTGCGGGGCGACCCCGGCGTAAAGCGACTGGAAGGTGAATACCCTTCGCAGCAGGGGGTTGCTGATGTGCCGCTTGACCATCGTCTCCCACCGCCGGAACCCGCCGATGGCAGCCAGCTTGGCCAATTGGGGAGTCAGCATGGACAGCGGTGAGTCGAAATTCGCGTCGATGAAGCCGGCGAACTCGGTCCGGTACAAGCCTTCCAGCCAGTCGCGCAACGCGCGGTAGCCCGCCGCTTCGCGGGGGCCGCCGAATTCTTCGACCGCGGCGGCCATCCGGTCTGCGTCGCTGTGCACGTCGATGGTGCTGCCGTCGGCGAACATCGCCCGGTAGCAGGGCTCGACCGGCATCAGCTCCACGTGCCGCGCGCTCGTTTCACCGACCGCGGCGAACACCTCGTCGATGATGTCGGGCATGGTGAGCACGGTCGGGCCGGTGTCGATCGAGTAACCGTCGATGTCGCGGCGGCCCGCGCGCCCGCCGGGCCACGGCTCGCGTTCCACGACCGTGACTTCCCGACCGCGGCCGGCCAGGTGCAGCGCCGCGGACAATCCGGCAAACCCCGCACCAATGACGACAACGCGTTCCGTCCGTCCTCGGACCGTGTGCATCAGCGCTCCCGGGAGATCATGCGGCGCGCTGCGTGCACACGCCGGCCATGTCGGTCAAGGCGACCTTGAGTAAGCCGTCGATTCCGCTGCGATCCAACGAGTCCAGTGCATCTCTGACCCGCTTGGCAATCAACTCCTCGACCCATTGCACCGCTCCGGTGGCAGAGATCAGGTTGCGCCAGTAGTCGACCGCGGCTTCGTCGAGCTGATCGACGTTCATCAATTCGCCGAATTCTCGGCGGGTGGAGATGTCGGCCATCTCGTAAGCCGCGACGACGACGCTGGTGGCCTTGCGCTCCAACAGATCTCCGCCATTGGGTTTGCCGGTGCTGGCGGGGGATCCGAAGATACCGAGTATGTCGTCGCGCAGCTGAAAGGCTTCGCCGACGGCGTATCCGTATTGACCGAGCCTGGTCAGGGTCTGGTCGTCACAGCCGGCCATTGCCGCGCCGATCTCCAGCGGGCGGCGCACCGTGTAGTTGCCGGATTTGCGCCGGGCCACTCCCAGCACCGAATCGATGTTCGGGATTTTACGCAAATCCATTGCCAGATCAGCGAATTGACCGACTGCGAGCTCGGTCCGCATCGCATCGTAGCGGGGCCAGGCACGCTGCAGATGATGCTGGTCGAGACCGGAGTCGCGTAACATCTGCTCCGCCCAGATCAGGCACATGTCGCCGAGCAGCGTCGCTGCCGACTCGCCGAACCGGCGCGACGACCCGGACATTCCCCGGTTGCGATGCCAGTCGGAGAACTGCACATGAGCAGCGGGTCGGCCTCGACGGGCAGGCGAGTCGTCCATCACGTCGTCCTGCAGCAGAGCGAATGCGTGCAGCAGTTCCAGGCTCGCCGTAGCCGATAGAGCAGCTTCGCTGGGCGGTGCCCCGCACAGCCAGCCCAGGTACATGAACGTCGACCGCAGACATTTCCCGCCCTTGACGAACTCGAGCAGGATGTTGCCGGCGACGTCGACTCCGCAGTCACCCAACTCCTGGGCGCAACGCGCGCCGACGAACGCGGCAACCTCGTCGAGCACCTGCCGGCGCAGATCCGCTCGCCAGACGTCGAATTGGTCCACCGTGGGCAGGCTCGCCGCGCTCGCTGAAGCTACTTCGGCGAGACGCACCCGCGGAAATTCACGCACACCTCCCACCGAAGCCTCCTTTGCAACGTCGACGAGTCGCTGACCAGAACGGCTCAGATTCACGCGTGGTACCCCCTGACCGAGAAAACAAACCGGTGTCCGGCCCCAGACTTACGGGCGGTGCGGTCGGCCGGCGACTATCTTCATTAGTTTAATCGTTAACTTAATGAATGATCGACCGGCGCGCCAGTCCTGAGTGGAAGCGATTACGACGATCCCGCGGGTGCGGCTGTCAGACTGCGTCTTTCAGTCCTCGCTGGAGGTTTCTCGGGGTTCGGCGGCGTGGTCCGGGCTTCCGGAGGTACGCCGGCTCTCCTTCATCTCGGCTTCGAACACATGCCGGTTGCCGCCGGTCAGCTGGTGCCGCACCAGCTTCTCCATGTCCTGGAAACAGCGGTAGTAGCCGTCGTCATAGTCTTCGATGACCTGGAAGCTCCATCTGCCGGGCAACACATTTCGCCCGATCAGTTCCCGGCTGATGGAATCGGCCAGCTCAGCGTGCCCGCTCTCGCGTAGCAGCTCCACGGCGGTGTCGAGTTGCAGATCAGCATGTCCGGTCAGTTGATGGAACGAGTACAGGTGACCGCGTGCCCGCTCGATGGTCTCGAGCGCTTCGGATACCTTTCCTGCGGCCTCCACGGCGGCATCGTCGGTACCCGGCGGCCGGCGATCACACAGACTCATCGGTTACCTCCCCGTCGCGGCTTTAGGTCGACAGTAATTGCCGAGTCGGCCGCCGCAACTGTCGGTTTCACCGGAGAGGGGCGGGGAACCCTGCGCGGATGGACATCTCAGATCGCCTCTCCGTGCCGTTTCAATGGGGGGCTGCTTTGCGGGGTCGCAAGGTTTTCCACCCCACCGGGGTGCTGGCCGAAGGCTCGCTGGAGCGTGTCGCTCCGGCGGATCAGGGACTGCCGGTGCCGACCTCGCCGGTGATCGCACGGTTCTCCAAAGCGGTGGGAATGCCCGGCTCGGTGCCGGACGCCATCGGTCTGGCGTTGCGGATCCCGCCGCAACTCGCATCCGACCGGGCGTGGGACGTGCTGCTTGTGTCCGCCGGATCCGGCGCGCTGACCCGCATCGTGGGACTGCGGCCCGTCACCTCGTGGTCGTCACAGACGATGACCAGTCTGATGCCGCTGCGCTATCACGGCACGAACTGGTGGTTGCGGGCATGCATCGACACCGAGATCACCGGGAAGGGATTGTCGCTCGACGACGTGCGCGACACGATCCGCAACGGCGGGATCGAACTGCGACTCGATCAAGCGCGCGGGACGGGAGATTTCGCTCCACTTGGTCGCCTGGTGTTGAACGAGATCCTCGAGACCGAATCGGAGCGCGACTTCTCGTTCGACCCGGTGCGCAACACCGCACCCGGCGTCGCCCTGTATCCCGGGTGGTTGGCGGGTCTGCGCAAAAGCGCCTACGCCCGCAGCCGGGAAGGCCGAGACGCTGACTGAAACCTGATGCACGACAAAAGACCCAGCCGCTTGGCTGGGTCTTTTGCGTTGATCGTGCTACTGGTTGGCCTTTTGCCGGCTTTCCGCGGCCTTGGCGCCGCCGCGTGCGCTTTCGGCAGCGGCTTCCTTCTTGGCCGCTTCGCGCTGAGCATCAGCCTTGTCCTGCTGAGCCTTGGCCTCCTTGGCGAGCCTCTCGTTACCGAAGACCAAGCCGATGACCTGCTTGATCAGGCCCTTGACGCCCTCGACGACGCCACTGAAAGCTTCCATCGGTCCACTCTTAGCCATGTCCACCCCTCGGTGTTTTCGGGTACATACTGCGCGGCACTTACCGCGTTGGAAGAAGAGTTCCCGATGCCGCCGTCGAGCAACCACGGCAAACAGGTCGATGCTTGATGCGGACACCGCTACAAGGCCGTGAGCAGTCTGAACGCAGTTGCGAAGTGACCGAAATCTCAGTATCGGCAACGTGCCTGCGAGCGACTGGCGGTGTTTCGACCGGCTTGGTGAGGGTATAGGGGTGTCTGTGAACTCAACCTTGCGCCGCATCCGAAGCGGGGAGCAACAAGTGGTGCGTCTGCAGCGGCGCCTGTGGCTGGCGCAGCTGCTGTTCTGGCCCACCACCCTCGTCGTCGCGATTGCGACGGTTGCAACGGCATGGTCGCTGTGGCAGCGCAGAGCTAGGCAGGGCCGTCCGAGTGACCAAGCGCCGCCGAACACCCCTGTCGAGGTACCCGACCGAGTCGACCCATCATCCGGTGTCGGGCAACTGAACTGACCCGAAAAGCATTGTTTGGTCCGGTTGCGAGCGGGTAACCGCGGCTCATCGGACGGCAGCTGCGCTGAGAGAAACTCTCCGCGAAGCCGCCACTGAACGAATTCGGGTTGGTGGCCCAATGGGATTGGCAAGACGCACTGGCGGGTTTGCAATCGCAATCTTTTTGGCGCTGTGCACTTTTCAGTCACCGGTCACCGCAGCGGGCGACCCAGGGGTGACCGTGCACCCGGGTATGCAGGTTCGCCAAGGTGACAGTGCCTGCGTGATCGGGTTCGTCGAGCCTCAGCTGCGCATCGCGTTGACCGGCGTGCAGTGCGACGACACCCCGCTGGTCACCGACACCCGCGGCCAGCTGGTAGGCACCGTCGTCCTGGTCCGCCGCAACTCGGTCCGACCCGCCGACGGATCGTCCGGGCCGCAGTTCAAAGTCATCAAGCTCGCCGATCAGGCGACCGCCAGCGAGCTGCTACCCGGTGGACGTCGACTGCAGGCGACGCCGCAGCTACGGGCCCAACCGGGCTTACCGGTCTGCCTTTTCGGAACATCGACCGGACAGTCCTGCGGGCATGTCGCCAACCTGGCCGAAAACGGTTTCGACATAAGCGATGTCAAAGCGGACCGGCGCGATCTCGGTGGGCCCGTCTACACGCTGACCGACAACCACGCGGTGATCGTGGGGTTGCTCGGGGGCATGGCCGGGTCGGCGCCGCAGGTGGAGTCGTGGCAAGCGATCATGCGACAGCTCTATCTGGAAAGCCGTGCGCCGGACTCGACCGAGTCGACTGTCGGCGTGCGCATGATCGGTCGTGCGACGCAGTCCAGTGTCGTGGTCCGCTGACGCCCGCCGTGGCCTTCGGCTCAAGAACGTCCCAGCAGATGCCGCAACGCGGCATCGAGGCCGGGCTGACGAAATGCGTGACCGGCCTGAAGTAGGCGGGTGGGGGTCACCCGTTGGCTGGCCAGCGCGAGTTCGCGGGCCCCCTGGGCGCCGAGCAGTACCCGGGGACCTAGCGGCGGCACCGGTAACAGTGCGGGCCGGTGCAACACCTCGGCAAGGGTGCGGGTGTATTCCTCGTTTTGAACCGGTTGTGGCGCAACAGCGTTCACCGCGCCGGACAGACCCGTGTCCCAGAGCGAGCGGTGGTAGATGTCGACCAGATCGTCGATACCGATCCAGGACAGCCATTGCCGACCGTTCCCGAGCCGGCCGCCCAGTCCGGCGCTGAACAACGGTCGCATCAATCGCAACGTGCCGCCGCGCGGTGATTGCACGATGCCGGTGCGGACGAGCACCACCCGCGCGCCGTCCTGCTCGGCGGACTTTGTGGCGTTCTCCCAGTCGGCGACCACATCGGCCAGGAACCCGTCGCCGCGCTCACTGTCCTCGGTGAGGAACTCGTCACCGCGGTCGTAGCCGTAATAGCCGATCGCCGAGGCCGAAATCAGCACCTTCGGACCGTCGGTGGTGCGCGCCATCAGCTCCGCCAACCGGCGTGTCGGCCCGATCCTGCTGTCGTAGACGGCTTTTCGGTGCTTCGCGGAGAACCTTCCGGCGATCGAAGCGCCGGCCAGGTGGATGACGGCGTCCACCCCGGTCAACAGGTCCGCATCGGGTTCTTCGGGGTCCCACCGTCGCTCGCCGGGACCTTGTGCACTGCCGCGGACCAGCCGAATGACGCGATGGCCACCGGTGCTGAGCAACGCCGCCAACGCGGTGCCGACCAACCCGGACGCGCCGGTGACGGCCACAGTCACCGAGCCCAGATTCTGCTCGGCCGCCCGCGCGTGGGCGGCGAGGTCGTCGGCCAACTGGCGGTGCCGGTAGACGAACATCGAACGCAACAGCGAGGCCGGGACCGGGGTGTCCACCGTGTCGACAACCCGGGTCGCGGACGCGTCGACCTCTTCGAAGTCATGGGTGTGCCGCCACCGCCCGATGATCCGCGGCGGCAACGAGGCGGGGCCGTCGCTGGTCAACTCATCGACGAAACGTCTTGGCGGATCGTAGGAATCACCCCGGTGCTGGGCGATCCACCGCAGCCCGCCGGGCAGGCCGAGGATGGCGCGCCCGTCCTCGACCGAGTCGGCCTCGGCGATCAGCCGCATCGGCGACCAGGGCGGCGAAAGTCGGGTGAACGCACCGGGTCGGGTGTGCCAGGCGAACACCTCGTCGCGCGGCACGTTGATCACACTCGAATAAGTGAGGCCCATCTCACGAAGCTACCCGGGAGTTTGCCGGTATGAGGAAGCCGTTTGCGGGAACAGAACTGCATGGACGTTCTCGGTGGTGTGCGGGGCATGTTGGACACCGCCATGGACCGGACGGTCGTCCCGGGATACACCAATGTCGGGTACCGCCTGCGCAACCTGCATTGGGCGGACGACCCTCAGCCGCAGGCGCTGCGGGGGCGGACCGCGTTGGTGACCGGAGCGAATCGCGGTATCGGCAAGGCAATCTCGTCGGGTCTGGCGGCGCTGGGCGCCACCGTCTTGCTGACCGTGCGCGACCGAGAACGCGGTGAGCGGGCCCGCGCCGAAATCCTCGAGGACCATCCCGGGGCCGACATCGCGGTCGAGGTGTGCGACGTGTCCGACCTGACGGCGGTGCACGCCTTTGCCGCCAAACTGGTTGAGCGCGGCTCTGCGCTGGATGTGCTGATCCACAATGCCGGGGTGCTGCCCGCGACGCGCACCGAAACCTCCGATGGGCACGAGCTCACCCTGGCAACCCATGTGCTGGGCCCGGTGCTGCTCACCGAGTGCCTGGGTCCGGCGCTTGCTGCGTCCGGTGACCCGCGGGTGATCCTGATGTCCTCGGGCGGGATGTACACCCAGCCGCTGGCCGCCGATGACCCCGAATACCTGCACGGCAGATACCGCGGTGCGATCGCATATGCCCGGACCAAGCGGATGCAGGTCGCGCTCACTCCCATCCTGGCTCGGCGGTGGGCCGGAATCCGTGTCTACGCAATGCATCCCGGCTGGGCCGACACTCCCGGAGTGGCCGAGGCGCTACCGGGTTTCCGACGGGTCACCGGCCCGCTGCTGAGGTCACCGCAGCAGGGCGCCGATACGGCCGTGTGGCTGGCAGCGACCCGGCCGGCACCGCCGACCGGACGCTTCTGGCATGACCGGCGGTCCCGGCCGCAGCACTATCTGCTGGCGACCCGCTATCCGGACGGCGCGCGAGAACGGTTGTGGGACTACTGCTCTGAAGCCATCGGCTTGCGGGCGAAAGAAGCGGGATAGCCGGCACCGAGACTGGATCCTGGCAGGCCGGCAGATTTTGAATCTCGGCGGTCGGCCAGCGCTACCGATCCGGCAGAGCGTGCTCGACGATGGGTAACCGGGGCTGCGGTTGTCGTTCGGCACGCTTGGCAGCCATGTAGACCTGGGCGGTCCGGGTGGCCACGGTCTGCCAATCGAAGTCGGAAGTGAGGCGTTCGCGCGCGGCGCGGGCACGTCGTTGCGCGGCGGCGGGATCGTCGAGCACGGTGCGCACCGCCGTGGCCAGTCCGGCAACGTCGCGGGGCGGACACGACACCCCCGTGACACCGTCGATCACCGCTTCACCCAACCCGCCGATATTCGACGTCACCAACGGGGTGCCGGCCGCCGCCGCCTCCAGCGCAGCCAGCCCGAACGGTTCGTAGTGGCTGGGCAGCACCGCCGCGTCGGCGCGATGTAACAGCTCCATCAGCTCGGTGTGCTCGCAGTGCCCGGCGAAGTGGACGGGCTTGCGCACCTTGTACTTTCGAGTCTGCTCGACCAGCCAGTCCTGCTGGGTGCCGTCCCCGGCGATGGTCAGCGTGGTACCGGGGTGGGTACGTCTGATCCGGGGCAGCGCGGCAATGGCGTCGTGCACACCCTTTTCGTATTCCAGGCGTCCGACGTAGAGCAGTTCGGCCGGACCGGTGCGCGGGCGCCGCGCGGCGAACGGCCAACGCGCCGCGTCGATCCCGTTGGGGATGACCGAGATCTCAGCCAGCCCGGGCCCGAACAGTTCGGTGATCTCCTCACTCATCGACGCCGAACAGGTGATGAGCGAATCGGATTCGCGCACCAGCCAGGACTCCACGGCATGCACCTGGCGGCTGATGGATCCGCTGACCCAGCCGGAGTGCCGACCCGCTTCGGTCGCATGCATCGTGGAAACGACTGGCACGTCATAGAATTGGGCGAGTGCGATGGCCGGGTGCGCCACCAGCCAGTCGTGCGCGTGCACCACGTCGGGACGCCAGGGGCGGTCGGTGCCGTATCGCTTCAGCGACAGCCCGGCGCGGACCATGGCGTGGCCCATCGCCAGCGTCCAGGCCATCATGTCGGTGCTGAAGCTGAACTCGTGTGGGTCGTGTGCGGCGGCGATCACCCGCACACCCTCGCTGATCTCGTCCGAGGACGGGTGGGTGCTGGGATCGGTGCCGGTGGGTCGGCGGGACAAGACGACGACCTCGTGGCCCGCGGCGGCCAGCGTCGTCGACAGGTGATGGACGTGCCGGCCCAGGCCGCCGATCACCACCGGCGGGTACTCCCACGAGATCATCAGGATCTTCATGCGAAGCGTCCGTCCCGGCGCGAGCGTCCGGAAAATGACACCTGAAGCGGCGTGTCGCCGTACATATGGGGCCGCTCGCGCGGCCGGTGGGAGCTCATCGCGGCAGCCTGCGGGCGTCCAGCGCGCCGAAGAGGCCGTCGGCGAGGTTCCAGCCGTCGGCCAGGCGCTGCGCGGCGTCCCGACGTCCCGACGCCAGCGCCCCGGCGATCTCCCGGGTGGCGTGGGCATGCAGGTGGGCGCGGTAGCGGGCGTAGTCGGCGGCGGAGTCCTTGCTGACCATGAACGGCCAGTCGCTGGACACGGTCAGCAGCGTCTCCCGCAGGATCTGGTCTGCTACCTGATCGCGAGGGATCGGCCCGTCCAGCGACGCTGTCTGCGCCAGCGCCTTGTCCACCGTGGTCAGGGCGGTGTCGACGACCTCGGCGTTGAGCTGGACCAGATCGGCCACCTGCTCGCCGTTCCACACCTGCCAGTCTTTGCCGGAACCCCAAGAGCTGGGCGGTAATTCGACCGGCCCGCCGACGAATCCATCGTTGATGGCGTCGCGCAGCGTGCCCACCCGCACACCGGCGTCCGGCAACGCGCGCAGCACCCGCGCCAACCAGGTCGGGCCCTCGTACCACCAGTGACCGAACAACTCGGTGTCGAAGGCGGCGATGACGTGGGCGGGCCGGCCGATGCGCTGCGACTCGGTCTGCAACCGGTTGCGCACCACGTCGACGAAGTCGGCGACGTGGCCGTCCACGGCGCGGTCGGCGCGCTCCGGGTCGTAGGGCGCCTTGTCCTGCGAGCCGACGTGACGGCCGGTGACCCGGGCCGGTTTGAGGCCGGTGAGGTGGTCGTAGGTGTGGAAATCGCGGTACGCGGCGTGGCCCGGGTAGCCGGACTTGGGCGACCAGACCCGGTAGCTGACCTGCAGATCCCGGCCGAAAGCCACCACGTCGCTGTGCCCGACCGGACGGCCCAGCGCGGTGTCGCCGTGCAGCGACGGCCCGTCGACCATGAAATGACTGACCCCGGCGGCCGCATAGTCGTCTTCCATGCCCGGGGCGTAGGCGCATTCGGGCGCCCAGATCCCGGTCGGGTTGTGCTGCAGTCGCAGTCGCGCGTCGGCCAGGCCTTCGCGCAGCGCGAACTCGCGCAGTCGTGGCGCCAGCAGCGGCTGGAACGGGTGGGCCAGCGGACCGCCGAGCAGCTCCACCGTGCCGGCATCGATCAGGCCGCGCAGCAGCGGGCTGCCCCCGTGCCGCCACAGTGACGCAAAATCCTCCAGAGCCTGGTCGGCCTCCGCTGACTCGCGAATACCGAAGGCGCGCAACGCTTCTGGCGTGCACGACTGGTAGTTGGCCGACTTAGACGCCGGGATGGTCCGCACGCTGGCGGCCTCGGCCGCGCGCAGCTGCCAGTTGGCCAGCCAGTGGTACATCCCGTCCAGGCAGTACGGGTCGTCGAGCTGTGCGTTGACCACCGGCGTCATACCGAGCGTGATCAGGCCGCGACGGTCCTCGTCGGCCAGTGCGCGCAGCACCCGGAACAGCGGCAGGTAGGCCGCCGACCACGACTGGTAGAGCCACTCCTCGCCGACCGGCCAACGCCCGTGGTGCGCCAACCACGGCAGGTGGGTGTGCAGCACCAGGGTGAACATGCCCGGCACCCGGTGCTGCGGCCCCGTCAAGGGCGCACCGCGATTGCGATCAGGTCCAGGCTTGCGTCGATGTCGCGTTGCTGTCGGTCGACGAGCTCGAAGTCAGTTGTCGCTACGGCGGCGACGTCGGCCACCAGCTCGGGGGACCAGGGGGCGTCGGCCACCGCCCGCTCGATCTGCGCGTCGATGATGGATCCGCCGTGACGTGCATCCATCTCGAGCAGCCGCGGGCCATGAAACAGGCCCAGCAGAGCCACCTCTTCGAACCCGCCGTCCATGAGCAACTCGGTGAGCTCGTCGGCGTTGAGTTCGCGGGTGTGGAAAGGGTTGACCGGGGTGTCGCGGCCGGGGGAGAAGGTGATCCGGTTCGGCGTCGACATCATCAGCAGTCCGGATGGCTGCAGCACCCGCGCGCACTCGCGCACGAACTGGCCCTGGTCCCACAGATGCTCGATGACCTGAAAATTGACCACGACATCAACCGAATCGTCGGGTAGCGGCAACTCGGTCAGGTTGGCCTGCAGCACCTCGACCCGGGGGTAGCGAGTGCGGACGTGGGCCACCGCGGCCTCGTCGTAATCCACCGCCACCACCCGCCGGGCGACACGTGCGATCAAATCCGCACCGTAACCTTCGCCACATCCCGCTTCCAGGACGTCGCGGCCGGCGCAACGCGGTGCCAGCCGCTCGTAGACCACCTCGTGGCGACGGAACCAATAGTTCTCAATGTCCAGGTCGGGGATGGTTCGCTCGCCGGTCAGGGTCAACACGGCGTCCAGCGCCGCCGGGTCGTCGGCGTGCGTCTGCGGGGGTCCGCCGGGGACGAATGCGCTCATTGCTAAGGCAGGCTAATGCCTAGCAGCCGATTCGCGAACCATGTACCGGATCCAGGCGAAAGAATGCCCAGCACTACCCGCTATGGTGTTTGAGCAGACCGCAAAAAGTTACCGCCGAGTAACATGCCTGTGCGGTCGCAATAACGCAAAGTCCTGCAGTCGACCGCTGCGGACTCCTTCTAGGAGGACAAACCACACTCATGACGAACATCGTGGTCCTGATCAAGCAGGTCCCAGACACCTGGTCGGAGCGCAAGCTGTCCGACAGCGATTACACGCTGGACCGCGAGGCCGCCGACGCGGTCCTGGACGAGATCAACGAGCGTGCCGTGGAAGAAGCCCTGCAGATCCGCGAGCGCGAGGGCGGCGAAGGAACGGTGACCGTGCTGACCGCCGGTCCCGAACGCGCCACCGAAGCGATCCGCAAGGCGTTGTCCATGGGCGCCGACAAGGCCGTCCACCTCAAGGACGACGGCCTCAAGGGATCCTGCGTCGTGCAGACCGCGTGGGCGCTGGCCCGTGCGCTGGGCACCATCGAAGGCACCGAGCTGGTGATCGCCGGCAACGAAGCCACCGACGGCACCGGTGGTGCGGTGCCCGCCGTCATCGCCGAGTACCTGGGTCTGCCGCAGCTCACCCACGTGCGCAAGCTGTCCGTCGAGGACGGCAAGGTGACCGCCGAGCGCGAGACCGACGACGGCGTGTTCGCCCTCGAGGCCACACTGCCGGCAGTGGTGAGCGTCAACGAGAAGATCAACGAACCCCGCTTCCCGTCCTTCAAAGGCATCATGGCCGCCAAGAAGAAGGAAGTCACCGTGCTGACGCTGGGCGAGATCGGCGTCGAGGGTGACGAGGTAGGCCTGGAGAACGCCGGGTCGACCGTGCTGTCCTCGACCCCGAAGCCGCCGAAAACCGCCGGCGAGAAGGTCACCGACGAGGGCGAGGGCGGCAACGAGATCGTCAAGTACCTGGTCGGTCAGAAGATCATCTGAGCACTTCGAAGAGACGAGAGAGCGAAATAACTCATGGCTGAAGTATTGGTGCTTGTCGAGCAAGCCGAGGGTGCGCTGAAGAAGGTCACCTCCGAATTGATCACCGCCGCACGTGCATTGGGCGAGCCGGCCGCCGTCGTCATCGGTGCGCCCGGCACGGCCGAGCCGCTCATCGAGGGACTGAAGTCCGCCGGTGCGGCCAAGATCTACGTTGCCGAGTCCGATGTGGTCGACAACTACCTGATCACCCCCTATGTCGACGTGCTGGCTGCGCTGGCCGAGTCCTCGGCGCCGGCCGCGGTGCTGGTGTCCAGCAATGCCGATGGCAAGGAGATCGCCGGACGGCTCGCGGCGCGGATCGGGTCGGGTCTGCTGGTCGACGTGGTGGGCGTGCAGGAGGGTGGCAAGGGGGTGCACTCGATCTTCGGTGGCGCCTACACCGTCAAGTCGCAGGCCAACGGTGACACTCCGGTGATCTCGGTGCGCGCCGGTTCCATCGACGCCGAGCCGTCCGACGGCGCCGGTGAAGTGGTGAACGTCGACGTGCCCGAACCCGCCGAGAACGCCACCAAGATCACCTCACGCGAGCCCGCGGTGGCCGGCGACCGGCCCGAACTCACCGAGGCCAGCGTGGTGGTGTCCGGTGGCCGCGGTGTCGGCAGCGAAGAGAACTTCAAGGTCGTCGAGGAGCTGGCCGACTCGCTGGGTGCTGCCGTGGGTGCTTCGCGCGCCGCGGTCGACTCCGGCTACTACCCGGGCCAGTTCCAGGTGGGCCAGACCGGCAAGACGGTCTCGCCGCAGCTGTACATCGCCCTGGGCATCTCCGGCGCCATCCAGCACCGGGCCGGCATGCAGACGTCCAAGACCATCGTCGCGGTGAACAAGGACGAAGAGGCGCCGATTTTCGAGATCGCCGACTACGGCGTCGTGGGCGACCTGTTCAAGGTGGCTCCGCAGCTGACCGAGGGGATCAAGGCCCGCAAAGGCTGAGTTTGTCTGCGCGAGCAGACGTAATAGCCCCCATTTCCTGCGGAAATGAGGGGCTTTTGCGTCTGCTCGGCCAACTGGTCACCTGGCGTGCACCGACATGTCAGGGCGTTGATGCCGATTAGCTGACCGGCTGCGCCACGTTGGGGGCATGAGCATCGCTTCTGTCCTCATACCCAGCGACAAACCGCGTGGTCCCTCGACACAGTCGTCCGTTGGACCGCACTACTCCCTGCTGCTCTCCAGCGACGCCGCCCTGATCGAGGCCGCCCAGCGGCTGCGCTACGACGTATTCAGCGGCACACCCGGATTCACCCTGCCTTCGAACGGCGATGGCCGCGACACCGACCGCTTCGACGAGTACTGCGACCACCTGCTGGTCCGCGACGACGACACCGGGCAGCTGGTGGGTTGCTACCGCATGCTGCCGCCGGCCGGTGCGATCGCGGCCGGGGGACTATACACCGCAACGGAATTCGACGTTCGCGCCTTCGACCCGCTGCGGCCTTCGCTGGTCGAGATGGGCCGTGCCGCGGTGCGCGACGGTCACCGCAACGGCGCGGTAGTGCTGCTGATGTGGGCAGGCATTCTGGCCTACCTGGATCGCTTCGACTACGACCACGTGACCGGCTGCGTGTCGGTGCCGGTCCAAACCGACGGCGACGCACCCGGTAGCCAGCTGCGCGGCATACGCGACTTCGTGCTGCAGCGCCACGCCGCCGGCCGGCGGGTCCGGCCCTACCGGCCGGTGCGCGTCGACGGCAGAGGCCTCGACGACATCGCGCCACCGGCGCGGCCGTCGGTCCCGCCGTTGCTGCGGGGTTACCTGCGCCTTGGTGCGCGGGTTTGCGGGGAACCCGCCCACGACCCCGACTTCGGTGTCGGGGATTTCTGCGTGCTGTTGAGCAAGAGCGACGCTGATACCCGCTATCTCAAGCGTCTGCGCTCGGTTTCGGCCGTCGCGCAGATCGGCAGTGAGACCGGCAGGTGACCGGATTGGCCGGCCACGCCTGGTTGCCGCGCACATCGTGCGACGTCAGCTGTACGGGTCCAGACGGCGCGGTTGCGCTGCGGTCGACCCGAGTGCTGCTGCGGGTCATGCTACGGCTCACGTTGCTGATCCTCCTGGCCCCCGGGCTAACGCTGCTCGCAATGCCGCTGCCCGGCCGGACCCAGCTCCAGCGCACCTACTGCCGGTTGGCGCTGCGCAGCCTCGGGGTGCGAATCATCGTGTCAGGCAACCCCATTCGTAATCTGCGCGGGGTGCTGGTGGTCAGCAGTCACATGTCCTGGCTGGACATCTTCGCCGTCGGCGCCGTCCTGCCCGGATCGTTCGTCGCCCGTGCCGACATGTTCACCGGACCGGCGACCGGGCTGGTGGCACGCCTGCTGCGAATCATCCCGATCGAACGGACGAGTCTGCGACGCCTGCCCGCAGTGGTGGACGCCGTCGCGCGCCGGTTACGCGCCGGCCACACGGTGGTGGCGTTCCCGGAGGGCACCACCTGGTGCGGTCTGGCCTACGGGAACTTCTACCCGGCAATGTTCCAGGCCGCGATCGACGCCGCCCGGCCGGTGCAGCCGCTGCGGCTGACCTATCACCACGTCGACGGCAGCGTGTCGACGGCGCCGGCCTACGTCGGCGGGGACACGTTGCTGCGCTCGGTGTCCCGCGTGGTCCGGGTGCGCCGCACCGTGGCCAAGGTGCACGTCGAGTCCCTGATGTTGCCGGGTTCGGACCGTCGGGAGTTGGCCAGTCGGTGCCAGACCGCCGTGCGGATGGGGAAGCCGTCGACGGGGCACTTGACGGGTCACGCATTCGAGCTGACCGCATAACCCTGGTCTGAGAACCAGGCGTCGTGCCCGTGACCTGTCACAGTGGCCACAACTGTTCCGTGCGGTGGCGCATTCGTGTCGGCCCAGTTTCCGGGCTGCATCGTCGCTCGAGGGTGCCGGTATCGTAAAGCGGGTCATGGTCTACCTCGATCACGCTGCCACCACCCCGATGCACCCCGCTGCCATCGAGGCGATGACGGCCGTCCTGGGCACCGTCGGCAACGCGGCATCCCTGCACACCACGGGTCGCGCGGCACGTCGTCGGGTCGAGGAGTCCCGGGAATTGATCGCCGACAAGCTGGGCGCGCGTCCGTCGGAGGTGTTGTTCACCGCAGGCGGCACCGAAAGCGACAACCTGGCGGTCAAGGGCATCTACTGGGCCCGCCGCGACGCCGAACCGACCCGGCGGCGCATCGTCACCACCCAGGTCGAACACCACGCGGTGCTGGACTCGGTGAACTGGCTCGTCGAGCACGAAGGTGCCGAGGTGAGTTGGTTGCCCACCGCGTCCGACGGCTCGGTGTCCGCGGCCGACCTGCGCGAGGTGCTGGCGGCCCACGACGACGTGGCGCTGGTATCGGTGATGTGGGCCAACAACGAAGTCGGCACCGTGATGCCGGTCGCCGAGCTGGCCGCGGTGGCCGCGGAGTTCGGTGTTCCCATGCACAGCGACGGCGTGCAGGCGATCGGTCAGCTGCCGGTGGACTTCGCGGCGAGCAACTTGTCGGCGATGAGCGTGGCCGCGCACAAGTTCGGCGGCCCGCCGGGGATCGGTGCGCTGCTGCTGCGCCGCGACGCGGCTTGTGTGCCGCTGTTGCACGGCGGCGGGCAGGAACGCGATATCCGTTCCGGCACACCGTACGTCGCCGGTACCGTTGGCATGGCCACAGCCGCTCGACTGGCCGTCGACGGGTTGGACGCCAACAGCGCCAGGCTGCGCGGCTTGCGTGACCGCCTGGTCGACGGTGTGCTCACCGAAATCGACGATGTCCACCTCAACGGCGCTCGTGGCCCGTTACGGCTTCCGGGCAACGCGCACTTCACTTTTCGCGGTTGCGAAGGCGACGCATTGTTGATGTTGTTGGACGCCAACGGGATCGAGTGCTCGACCGGGTCGGCTTGTACCGCCGGTGTCGCGCAGCCGTCACATGTGCTGCTGGCGATGGGTGCCGATCCCGCCAGCGCGCGCGGATCGTTGCGACTGTCGTTGGGGCACAGCAGCGTCGACGCCGACGTCGACTCGGCGTTGCAGGTGCTGCCCGCCGCCGTGGCGCGAGCGCGACGCGCCGCCCTTGCCGCAGCGGGGCTTTCGTAGTGAAGGTCCTGGCCGCGATGAGCGGCGGTGTCGATTCCTCGGTCGCCGCCGCCCGCATGGTCGATGCCGGACACGACGTGGTCGGTGTGCATCTGGCACTGTCGACCGCCCCGGGCACACTGCGCACCGGTTCCCGAGGATGCTGCTCGAAAGAAGACGCCGCGGATGCGCGGCGGGTAGCCGACGTCCTCGGAATACCGTTCTATGTCTGGGATTTCGCGGAGAAGTTCAAAGCAGACGTGATCGACGATTTCGTGTCGTCCTATGCGCGCGGGGAAACCCCGAACCCGTGCGTGCGCTGCAATCAGCAGATCAAGTTCTCCGCCCTGTCGGCGCGCGCGCTGGCACTGGGCTTCGACACGGTGGTCACCGGCCACTACGCCCGGCTCTGCGACGGACGGCTGCGCCGCGCCGTCGACCGCGGCAAGGATCAGTCCTACGTGCTGGCCGTGCTGAGCGCCGCCCAGTTACGCCACGCCGCTTTCCCGATCGGGGACACCGCCAAGGAGCAGATCCGCGCGGAGGCGGCCCGGCGCGGCCTGGCGGTCGCCGACAAACCGGACAGCCACGACATCTGCTTTATCCCCTCGGGGAATACCCAGGCGTTCCTGGGCGCTCACATCGGCGTTCGTCCGGGCAGCGTGGTGGACCAGGACGGCGCGGTACTGGCCGAACACGACGGCGTCCACGGCTTCACCATCGGCCAGCGCAAGGGATTGGGTATCCCCGGGCCCGGGCCAGACGGTCGACCGCGTTACGTGACGGCGATCGATGCCGATACCGCGACCGTGCACGTCGGCGACCTGGCCGACCTCGACGTGCACGCCCTGACCGGCCGGCAGCCGATCTTCACCGCCGGTGCGGCGCCGTCCGGGCCGATCGAGTGCGAAGTCCAGGTTCGTGCGCACGGCGAAACCACCAGTGCGATAGCCGAATTGGTCGGCGACGAGCTCTCCGTGCAGTTGCGCTCCCCGCTGCGGGGCGTGGCGCGCGGTCAGACGCTGGTGCTCTACCGCGCCGACCCCGAGGGTGACGAGGTACTCGGCAGCGCGACCATCGCGGCCGCTGTCTGATACCGGAAGCTTCTCAGCGAGTCGCCGCGGGGTCTGAGTGCGGCATAGTGACGAGTTGTGTTGTCACTGCGGCACGTTGGCGGCCATGTTCGTCATCACGATCTCCGATACGGACTCGGTGAATCCGCAGAATGTGACTTCCAGCAGCGCCACCGACAACACCCGATAGTCGCGGCCGCAGTTGCCCGGTCGCATGCGCAGCGAGTCCGCGTCGGCCTCCCAGTCGCTGACCAGCAGCCAGCCCATCGAGCTGGTTGCGCACGCGTTGACCGTCGCCACCAGTGCGTCGAACGCGCTTCGGGCGGTTGCGGTGTCGTGGTAGCTCGCCGCGCCTTCGGAAATCAACCGGCCGTCGGGCGGGTCCTGAAAGGTCGTCTTGTGGAACGCCTTGACGTCAGGGCCGAACGTGGCGGTCTCGGCGAACACGAAGCGGCATTCCCGCGGCGCCGTCGACGCGAGGCTGTCGACGTCCACCGGGTACCTGCCGTCCATCGACGGAATGATGGTCAGATGCTCACCGGCGCCGGTGATCGCGCGCATCCGTGACTGGTCCAGCAGCAGCGTGCCGGCGTCGAGCACGCCGAGCGGGAGGGCGCCGAAAGCCGGGAGCGCTTCGCCGTCGATTACCCGGGTGCACGCCGCCGTCATCAACATCGCTAGCCCTAACACGGCGACCCGCTGCGCCCGCCGGGGACACCACAGCCGTCTGACCATCCGCCGCCCTTCTGCGTCGAACCTACCCGCGCGACGCGACCGTAAACACCCCTGCCGACCAGCACGCTATGCGATGTCGAATACGGTTGCCGGGTGAGTGTTTTGGCGGCGCTGCCGGTCAAGGCGACCGGGCTCGGGTCCTGGCCCGGCACCGCGGCGCGCCAGGCCGCTGAGGTCGTCGTAGGTGAACTGGCGGACGCGATGGCTCATCTGGTCGAGTTGCCCGCCAGGGGAGTAGGCGCCGACCTGCTCGGGCGCGCCGGTGCGCTACTGGTCGACGTCGCCGTCGACACGGTGCCGCGGGGCTATCGGATCGTCGCCCGTCCCGGAGCGGTGACGCGCAGAGCGATCAGCCTGCTCGACGAGGACATGGACGCGCTGGAGGAGGCGTGGGAGACGGCCGGTCTGCGCGGCGGCGGCCGGGTGGTCAAGGTGCAGGCCCCCGGACCGGTCACGCTGGCCGCGGGCCTGGAACTCGGTAACGGCCACCGCGCGATCACCGATCCGGGCGCACTGCGGGATCTGGCGGCTTCCCTAGCCGAGGGAGTCGCCGCTCATCGCGCGACGCTGTCACGTCGGCTGGACACACCGGTAGTGGTGCAGTTCGACGAACCGACCCTGCCGACCGCGTTGGGTGGCCGGCTCACCGGGGTCACCGCACTGAGTCCTGTCCGTCCGCTCGACGAGGCGCTGGCCCTCACCCTGCTGGACAGCTGCGTACAGGCCGTCGGCGGGGACGTCCTGTTGCACTGCTGTGCGCCCGACATACCCTGGAACCTGTTGCAGCGCAGCGCAATCGGTGCCGTCTCGGTGGACGCCGGGACGTTGCAGGCCGCGGACTTGGAAAGCATCGCGGCGTTCGTGGATTCCGGTCGTGCTGTCCTGCTCGGTGTGGTCCCCGCCAGCGCGCCGGAGCGGCCGGTGTCGGTCGAAGAGGTGGCCACCTCGTTGGTCGCGGTGACCGATCGGCTCGGCTTCGCACGCTCGGCGCTGCGCGGCCGCGTCGGGGTCACCCCGGCGTGCGGTCTGGCCGGCGCCACGCCCTCATGGGCTCGCACGGCGATCGAACTCGCCCGCAAGGCGGCCGAAGCATTTGCCGACGACCCCGACCAGATCTGACCCGGCAAGCGACGACGCCAGGACCTGGTCTCGACATCGTCCGGTGCCGAATCCGGGATTTACCGACGGCCCGAGCGCGGCTTGACCGGCATCAGGACCGGCAACAGCACATTGCGCGCGATTTCGCGCAGGTAGTGGTCGTCCATCCCGGTGTTGGGCGGGGCATTGGAAAACGAGTGCGCCAGCCGGATCATGGCCGTCGCCACCGCGTCCACGCTTGCCGCCGTGTACTCAGACGAATCGGGTGCGCGCCGCAATGCCTCGCGCGTGATCTTGGTCGCGTATTCCAGCAGCAGGCCCGCCTCCGGACCCACGAGGTATCCCATCGCCGCGGTCGGGTCGCGCTTGAGCAACGCGTCCAGAATGTGCTGTTCGCGGCGGCGGGCTACCCCGGCCACGAAGCCCTCCTCGACACCCGAGCGCAGGTCACCGCCGGTGATGCTCTGACCCACGCTGTCCAGATAACGCTTCGCCTCGCGCAGCATCACTGCCTTGGCCAGTGCATCCTTTTCGAATCTCCGCGAGACGACCCACGGGTCGACACCGAGCCGTCTGGCCACGCTGTCGATACTCGACCGCTGGATACCGTGATCCATGAACTCCGCCAGCGCCGCATCGAGGATGCGGTCGGTGAGCTCGTCTTGTTGCGTCAGCTGAGGCAACGAATGTCGCGGTGCCATCGTCAAACTGTAATCGCAACCCAGGGCGGCGGGTCTGCGCTTTCGTCGCTTTGCTGGGCGGCAGAGCCGCTGAGGTGTCGGCGCGCTCGGCTAGCCTGCCAGAGTGAGCTCCCCTGCAGCCGATCACACCGCCCCGGAAATTCTGCGGCAATGGCAGGACCTGGCCGAGGAGGTCCGCGAACACCAGTTCCGCTACTACGTGCGGGACGCGCCGATCATCACCGATGCCGAATTCGACGTGATGCTGCGCAGGCTGGAGGCGCTCGAAGCCGAGCATCCCGAGCTGCGCACCCCGGATTCGCCCACCCAGCTGGTCGGCGGTGCGGGGTTTGCGACGGACTTCGAGCCGGCCGAGCACCTGGAGCGGATGCTCAGCCTGGACAACGCGTTCAGCAGCGACGAACTGTCCGCCTGGGCGGCCCGGGTGCACGCCGAGGTCGGCGACTCCGCGCACTACCTGTGCGAACTGAAGATCGACGGCGTCGCGTTGTCCCTGGTGTATCGGGACGGCCGACTCACTCGTGCGGCGACCCGAGGCGACGGCCGCACCGGCGAGGACGTCACGAACAACGCCCGCACCATCGACGACATCCCGCACCGGCTCACTGCCGCCGACGAGTATCCGCTGCCCGACGTGCTCGAAGTCCGGGGCGAGGTCTTCTTCCAAGTGGCCGATTTCCAGGCGCTCAACGCCAGCCTGGTCGAGGACGGAAAGTCGCCGTTCGCCAACCCGCGCAACAGCGCTGCCGGCTCGCTGCGCCAGAAGGACCCGGCCGTCACCGCGCGGCGCAAACTGCGGATGATCTGCCACGGCCTGGGGCATACCGAAGGTGTTCGTCCGGTGACCCAGCACGATGCATACATGGCGCTCAAAGCGTGGGGACTGCCGGTTTCCCAGCACACCACCCTGGTCGACGACCTGGCCGGCGTGCAGGAGCGCGTCGACTACTGGGGTGAGCACCGGCACGAAGTCGCTCACGAGATCGACGGAGTTGTCGTCAAGGTCGACGAGGTGGCGTTGCAACGGCGGCTGGGCTCCACCTCGCGGGCGCCGCGCTGGGCTATCGCCTACAAGTACCCGCCCGAGGAAGCTCAGACCGAACTGCTCGACATCCGGGTCAACGTGGGACGCACCGGCCGGGTCACCCCGTTCGCGTGGATGACACCGGTGAAGGTGGCCGGTTCCACGGTGTCGCAAGCAACGCTGCACAACGCCTCGGAGGTCAAGCGCAAGGGCGTGCTGATCGGCGACACCGTGGTGATCCGCAAGGCCGGCGACGTCATCCCCGAGGTGCTGGGACCCGTGGTCGACCTGCGCGACGGGTCCGAACGCGAATTCGTCATGCCCACAACATGTCCCGAGTGCGGAACCACCTTGGCGCCGGCGAAGGAAGGCGACGCCGACATTCGTTGCCCCAACACCAAGCGGTGTCCGGCGCAGCTGCGGGAGCGGGTTTTCCACGTCGCCAGCCGCAACGCGCTGGACATCGAGGGCCTGGGTTACGAGGCCGGCGTGGCGTTGTTGCAGGCCCAGGTGATCGACAGCGAAGGTGATCTGTTCGATCTCACCGAAGACGACCTGTTACGCACCGAGTTGTTCCGGACCAAAGCCGGCACCTTGTCGGCCAACGGCAAACGGCTGCTCGCCAACCTCGACAAAGCCAAGGCCAAGCCGTTGTGGCGGGTATTGGTGGCGTTGTCGATCCGCCATGTCGGGCCGACCGCGGCCCGGGCACTAGCCACCGAATTCGGCAGCCTCGATGCGATTGTGGCGGCATCCACCGAGGAGTTGGCCGCGGTCGAGGGCGTGGGAGCCACCATCGCCGCCGCCGTCACCGAGTGGTTCACCGTCGACTGGCACCGCGAGATCGTCGAAAAGTGGCGCGCGGCCGGGGTGCGGTTGGTCGATGAGCGCGACGAGGGCGTGCCGCGCAACCTGACCGGGCTCACCATCGTGGTCACCGGTTCGCTGGCCGGTTTCTCCCGCGACGAGGCCAAGGAAGCCATCGTGTCCCGGGGCGGCAAAGCGGCCGGCTCGGTGTCGAAGAAGACGTCCTACGTGGTGGCCGGCGACGCGCCCGGATCCAAGTACGACAAGGCCGTCGAACTCGGCGTGCCGATCCTGGACGAGGACGGATTCCGGGACCTGCTGGCCGAGGGTCCCGCGACGCCGGCAGATGGCGCAGACTAGGACGATGCCGTTCTATCAGTGCCTGGTCCCGGCCGGATCGCTCAGCGTCGACGCCCGGTCGAAGCTGGCCGAGGCGATCACCGGAATTCACTGTGCCGTGACAGGCGCGCCCCGCGGATTCGTCAACGTGTTGTTCGTCGAATACGAACCCGGGATGTACTTCACCGCCGGCAAACCCAACAACGCCGCGGTGATCAACGGCAATATCCGAGCCGGCCGGGACCGCGAGACGAGGGCGCGGCTGCTGACTGAACTCTCCACGGCTTGGGTGTCGATCACCGGCCAGGACCCACGCTCACTGCTGATCGGGCTCAACGACGTCGATCCCACCTCGATCATGGAGGCCGGGCTGATCATGCCTGCCCCCGGCGAGGAACACGAATGGCTAGAGCGCAACCAGCAGGTGCTGGGGGAGTTGCTGGCCAGCCAATAGGTTCTATGGTTGGCGCTATGACCCAGACCGCCGACCCGTCCGCGGACGTCTCGCCGTGGTCGCCGCGCGAGGCCGAGTTACTGGCAGTGACGTTGCAGCTGCTACAGGAACACGGCTACGACGGGTTGACCGTGGACGCCGTCGCCAACACCGCCCGCGCCAGCAAGTCGACGGTGTACCGCCGCTGGCCCTCCAAGGCCGAGTTGGTGTTGGCCGCGTTCATCGAAGGCGTCCGTCAGGTCGCGGTGCCGCCGAACACCGGCACACTGCGCGGCGACCTGTTGCACCTCGGCGAGACCATCTGCCGGCAAGGCAGCCAGCTCGCCAGCACGATCCGCGCGGTGCTGGTGGAGGTGTCGCGCCACCCCGCCCTCAACGACGCGTTGCAACAGCAGTTTCTGGAGCAACGCAAAGCAGTGTTCCAGCACGTCCTGCAACAGGCCGTCGACCGGGGAGAGATCACCCAAGCCGCCATCACCGACGAGTTATGGGACCTGTTGCCGCACTACCTGATCTTTCGCAGCATCGTTCCCGGAAGTCCGCCGACCCGCCGCACCGTGCAATTGCTCGTCGACAACTTCATCATCCCGGGCCTCACCCGGCCCACCGGATGAGAGGCCCGGCGATCAAACCGTCGACCGGAACGCCCGCGTCTATTGTGCAGTACGGTCCAGTACCGTACTGTGCTGACCAGGACGCCGCGCGGGGCGCCCTGCTCGGGGCGACCCCCCGGAGTCGAAAGGTCAACGGGTGAAAGTGTTTTCACTCTCGAGCCTGGTCAGGCGGGGCTGGATGGCGATCGTCGCCGTCCTCGTGGTCGCGATCGCCGGGTTCGCCATTTACCGGCTGCATGGACTCTTCGGTGCCCACCGCAACGAGGCGGCCAACAACGGCATCTCGAACCAGATCGTCCCGTTCAATCCCAAGAACGTGGTGCTCGAGGTCTTCGGTGCACCCGGAGCCACGGCGACCATCAACTACCTTGATGTGCACGCCCAGCCGCAGCAGGTCCGCGACGCACCGTTGCCTTGGTCGCTGACGATCACCACCACCGAACCCGCGGTGCTGGGAAACGTTGTCGCACAGGGCGATGGCGGTGTCCTGGGCTGCCGGATCACCGTGGACGGCAAGGTTAAAGACGAACGCACCGTCACCACCAAGGACGCCTACACCTTCTGCCTGGACAAGTCCGGATGAGCGATCGGGAACCGCCGCGCCTGGCTCATACCATCCGGCGGCTGTCGGTGCCGATCCTGCTGCTGTGGATCGCGCTCGCCGCGATCACGAATGCGTCGGTCCCGCAGCTGGAGGAAGTCGGCAAGACCCACAACGTGGCGTTGAGTTCACCCGACATGGCCTCGTTGCAGGCGACCAAGCGCATCGGTCAGGTGTTCAAAGAATTCGACACCGACAGCACGGCCATGGTGGTGCTCGAGGGTGACAAGCCGCTGGGTGCAGAGGCGCACCGGTACTACGACACGTTGATCCACAAGATCGGGCAGGACCGCAAGCACGTCCAGCACGTCCAGGACTTCTGGGGCGACACCCTGACGGCGGCGGGATCGCAGAGTACCGACGGCAAGGCCGCCTACGTGCAACTCAACCTTGCCGGCAACCAGGGCTCGGCGTTGGCGAACGAGTCGGTGGGCGCGGTTCGCGACGTCGTCGAACACACCCCGGCGCCGGCCGGGATCAGGGCCTATGTCACCGGCGCGGCGCCGATTATCTCCGATCAGTTCGACGTGGGCAGTAAGGGCACCGCCAAGGTCACCTCGATCACCGTCGGTGTGATCGCGTTGATGTTGCTGTTCGTCTACCGGTCGTTTCTCACCATGCTGCTCGTCTTGGTAACGGTACTGATCGAAATGGCCGCCGCCCGTGGCATCGTCGCGGTTCTCGGCAATGCTGGAATCATCGGACTGTCCACCTATGCGACGAACCTGCTGACGTTGTTGGTGATCGCCGCCGGAACCGACTACGCGATCTTCGTCGTCGGCCGCTATCAAGAGGCGCGCAGCGTGGGCGAGGACCGAGAAGCCGCTTACTACACCATGTTTCGCGGCACCGCGCACATTGTGCTGGGTTCGGGGCTGACCGTGGCCGGGGCGGTGTTCTGTCTGAGTTTCACACGGTTGCCGTATTTCCAGAGCCTGGGCATTCCAGCGGCGCTGGGCATCCTGGTCGCTCTTGCGGCCGCGCTCACCCTCGCGCCCGCTGTGTTGACCCTGGGTGCCGCCGTCGGGATGTTCGAACCCAAACGCAAGATGCGCACCCGCGGCTGGCGGCGCATCGGCACCGCCGTCGTCCGCTGGCCGGGCCCCGTACTCACCGTGGCGTGCGCGCTGGCCTTCGTCGGCCTGCTCACCCTGCCCGGGTACAAGACCAGCTACGACACCCGTCCCTATATGCCGGCCAGCGCCCCAGCCAACGTCGGGTACGCCGCCGCCGAGCGGCACTTCTCCCGAGCCCGGCTGGAACCCGAGCTGCTGATGATGGAAGCCGACCGCGACCTGCGCAATCCGGCCGACATGCTGGTCGTGGACCGGGTAGCCAAGGCGGTGTTCCACACAGCCGGAATCGCCCAGGTGCAGACCATCACCCGGCCGCTGGGGACCCCGCTCGACCACACCTCGCTGGCGTTCCAGATGAGTGCGCAAAGCGCAAACCAGATCGAAAACCTTGGGTATCAACGTGATCGCGCCAACGACATGCTGCGCCAAGCGGGTGAGTTGTCGAACTCGATCGACCTCTTGCATCGCCAGTACACGCTGCAGCAGGAGCTCGCGGCCACCACGCACAGCGAGGCGCAGAGCTTCCGCGACACCATCGCCACCATCAACGACTTGCGGAACAAGATAGCGAACTTCGACGACTTCTTCCGGCCGCTGCGCAGCTACTTCTATTGGGAGAAGCATTGTTTCGATATTCCGGTCTGTTTCGCGATCAGGTCGGTACTCGACGCGTTGGACGGGATCGACCAGCTCAGCGCGCGTTTCGAGGATCTGACGGCGACGCTGGACAAACTCGACGCGCTGCAGCCGAAGTTGGTGGCGCTGATACCCGAGCAGATCGCCAGTCAACAGACCAACCATGACCTGACGATGACGAATTACGCGACGCTGTCCGGGATCTACGCGCAGACCGCCGCCGCGATCGAGAATGCCACAGCGCTCGGACGGGCCTTCGACGAAGCCAAGAACGACGACACCTTCTACCTGCCGCCGGAAGTGTTCACCAACCCCGAATTCCAACGCGGCCTCAAGTTGTTCCTCTCACCCGACGGCAAGGCCGTCCGGATGATCGTCACCCACGACGGTGATCCGGCCACCACCGAAGGCATCTCGCATATCGAGCCGATCAAGAAGGCGGCGCACGAGGCGGTCAAGGGAACCCCCTTGGCCGAATCGAAGTTCTATCTCGGCGGCACCGCGGCCACCTACTCCGACATCCAGGACGCCTCGAAATACGACCTGATGATCGCCGGAATCGCGGCGCTGAGCCTGATTCTGCTGATCATGATGCTGTTGACCCGAAGCCTGGTCGCCGCGCTGGTAATCGTTGGCACCGTGGCGCTTTCGTTGGGGGCGTCGTTCGGATTGTCGGTGCTGGTGTGGCAGTACATGTTCGGCATCAAGCTGTACTGGGTCGTGCTGGCGCTCGCCGTGATCCTGCTGCTGGCGGTGGGTTCTGACTACAACCTGTTGTTGATATCCCGGTTCCGCGAGGAGATCGGCGCGGGGTTGAAGACCGGGGTCATCCGCGCGATGGCCGGGACCGGTTCGGTGGTGACGTCCGCGGGTCTCGTCTTCGCAATCACCATGTGCGCGTTCTTGTTCAGCGGTTTCCAGGTACTCGGCCAGATCGGCACCACAATCGGACTCGGGCTGTTGTTCGACACGCTGATCGTGCGCTCGTTCATGACGCCGTCGATCGCGACGCTGCTCGGACGATGGTTCTGGTGGCCACAACGGGTGCGCCCGCGCCCGGCCAGCACCATGCTGCGGCCGTACGGCCCGCGCCCGGCGGTCCGGCAGCTGCTGCTGTGGGAAGATGACGACCCAGTGGTGGCGTCCGAATCTCGTTCGCGCGCTTAGATATTGGTTGAGACGGAGCCCACGGTCAGTAGTCGTCGAGTGGCCGCGGCGGTCATCGGGCGACAGAACAAGAAGCCCTGCGCGCGAAAACATCCCTCGTCGAGCAGCGAACGGGCCGCCCCTGGCGTCTCGACGCCCTCGGCGACGACGTTGAGATCAAGGGCGTCGGCCAGGCCTATGACGGCCCGCACGATCGCCAGATCATCACTGCTGTGCTCCAGATCGCGGACGAACCCGCGGTCGATCTTCAACGTGCTCACCGGCAAAGTCCGCAACAGACCCATCCCGCTGAAACCGGTGCCGAAATCGTCGATGGCGATGTCGACGCCCATGTCGGTGAGTCCGCTCAGCACGGTCCTGGTGCTGACCAGATCCCTGATCAACATGCTCTCGGTGATCTCGAGACCCATTGCGCTGCCGTCGAGTCCGAACCTGTCCAGCACGCGGCTCACCGTGCCCACCAAATCGTGGGCCACCAGTTGTGCCGGAGACACATTCACGCGCAACATGGTGCCGGTCCCCACGCCGCCCGCCCGCCAGCTGGCCATGTCGGCGCATGCCGCGTTGAGCACCCACTCCCCGAGTTGCCCTGCCAGATTGAGGGATTCCGCGACGGGGATGAACAGGTCCGGCAGCAACAGTCCGCGGGTCGGGTGCTGCCAACGCACCAACGCTTCTACGGCCAGCACGTTGCCGGTCACCATGTCGATCTCGGGAAGGTAGACGACGGTGAGGGCGTCGGCTTCGATGGCGTGCTGCAGATGCAGTTCCATCTCGGCGTGGATCTCGCGCCGGCCGCGCATCTCGCTGGAGAAGACGCTGATCCGTTCTGCCCCCGAGGTTTTCGCCGCCAGCAGCGCTTCGTCGGCGTGCCGCAGCACGTCCAGGCCGGAGTCCCGGCCGGGATTTCCGATCGCGACGCCGATGCTGACGGTGCGGGTGAGCATCTCCCCGTCGATCTGCACCAGGTCGGTGAGTCGCTGGCCGAGACTCTCGGCCAGTCGTCGTGCCTCCCCGGAGTCCATCGCCGCGGCGGGCACCACGACGAAGTCGTCGCCACCCACTCGGGCGATCAGTCCCTGACCCGCCAGCGCGGCCCGGGTTTCGGTGGCAAAGTCACGCAGGAACTCATCTCCGGCGGCATGGCCGAGATAGTCATTGATGGCTTTGAGCCGATCGAGGTTGAAGGACAACACCGGCACCGGCCCGTCGTCGGCGGCCAGTCGCTCGTCGAGGTGCGCCAGCAGGGTACGGCGGTTAGGCAGGGCGGTCAGATCGTCGTACCCGGCTTGATAACTCAACTGGTCCTCGACCTGGATACGTGCCTGAACCTGGGAAAACATGGTGGCCACGACCGTCAGCGCGTTGATCTCGTCGTCGTCCCATTCCCGATCGCCGAATTTGACGAAACCGAGGACCCCGGTGGTGACCTCGCCGGATACCAGCGGGACACATGCCATCGAGATGGCCGGTGCGCCGCTCGCCTCGGCGATGGTTCGGCGATATTCCCCGCTCTGGGCTTCGGGTCGCAGAATGACCGGTTCTCGGGCGTTCTCGGCCATCGCGAACACCGGGTCGGCGTCGGCGAAGTAGATCGTGTGCAGCGGGTCCGGGTCCGGCACATCGAGCCGCGGTGGCCACTCGGCCACCAACACCGTCGCCTGGGTCCGGTGGTCGTTGTGCCTTAGAAAGCTGACATCGACCCCCAGAAAGCCCACCAGATCGGAAAGCACCTCGGTGCTGACAGTCGCGGCATTGCGGGCGGTGACCCCCATGAGTTTGGTCGCCACGGCGGTGACGATCGAATTCAAACCAGCGGGGGAAGTGGAGCTCTCCATTCAGTCGTGCCGCGTTTCCTGTCGAAAGTTCGCGGTGCCTGCTTGACGATTCCGAACCGGTCCGGTCCGGAACCGCAACAGCAAAATGTCGCTCCGCCCGAGTGGGACCCTCAATATAACGCGACGAATTCGAAGAAGACGAGTTGAGCCACGGGTCGTCAGCGCAACATGGTCGCGGCAATGCCGGCCAGGTAACCCAGCCGAGCTACCTCCGACGGGCGAAATTCCGGGCCCGGACGGCCCAGCACCATCGCAGTATGTGGGTCGCCCAGTGGGGCCGCGACCATCGTGGTGTCCATGTCACGCCAGGCCGGCGGGACCCATTCGGCAGCACTGTCCAACGTCGCGGCACGTTCGATCGGCAGCCACGGCGCCGAATCGGCGCGCGTTTCCGGCGCGCCCGGACTGCCGGCGAGTCGCTGCACCTTGCCCTGCGCGCTGTGCAGCACGGTGCACCAGCTAACCCGCAGGATCCTGGGCGCCTGATCGACCAGCACCTGCAGCTTCGCCGCCCGATCTGCGGCCGCGGCGACGAGGTCCAGTAGTTCCAGCTCACGGTGGGCCTCGAGCAGTCCGGTATGCGGACGGACGCTGTCGACTCGAACGCCGGACAGCGCTTCGGCGGCAGTGATCAGGGTGTCGGGCATCGATCCCGGCGGCAGCTCGATCACCAGGTCGTCGATGGCGTATCCCGAGGCGCGCTCGACCACGTCCAGCGAGAGGATGTCAGCCCCGACCGAGCCGAGCGCGACCGCGAGCGACCCGAGGCTACCTGGTCGGTCGACCAACTCGATGCGCAACAGATACGACGGCACGGCCAACACTGTCGCACAGCGGCGCGGATACGGCATGTCGGCTCATACCCGCACGTTGGGGTGGTGGGCGGTTCAGCCGGGTCGCGCGGCCACGACTTCGCGCAGCGCTATGGCCAGATGGCTCGCGGTGGGAATGCTGATATGCGGAGTGTCGGTGACGGCCTCGTCGATGACGGCGGCCAGCCGAGGCGGAATATCCGGATTGAGCCGACGGATCGGCCGGGCGGTCGTGGTCATCACGACGTCGACGGGATCCTGGCCGGCGGCGGCGTGCCGGGGCGCTTCCCCGGTCAGCAGGTAATACAGGCACGCCCCCATCCGCCAGGTGTCGACGTCCCGCGCCGCCCGCTCGGGTTTGAGCAGCTGGGCCAGCGGGGTGAACGCCGGGTCGGGCGGAATGGGCGTGGCGAAACCGAAGTCGGCGATCTTGGTGACCGGATCGGCTCCAGACCAGGTCAGCAGCAGGCTGGCCGGGGTGATGTTGCGGTGCATGACGCCCCGCGACCGGTCGCCGCGGGTGCAGCTGTGGGCTGCGTCGAGACCGTCCAGACACGGCAGGATCAGCGACATCGCCTGACGAACCGAGAGCCGGCCGAGCCGCCGGACCAGATCCTCGACGGTGTCGCCCGGGCAGTATTCCGAAGCGATCAGAACGAACTCGCCGACGGCCTTGGCTTCCCGAAACTGCACAATGTTGGCGTGGCGCAGGCTCGCGAGGTCAGACAACGGCTGCGGCCGGCGCATCTCGTCGGGCGCGATCGCGGCCTTGGGTGCGACCCGCAGGGCGCATATCTGTCCGGTCTGCTGGGAGCGGGCGCGGAAGACGGGCCCGGGCCCACGCCGGTCGAGCAGGTCCAGCAGGGTGTAGCCGGCGACGGTGACCGGTTCGACCGAGTCGCCCCCCACTCGTCGCACCAATTCGTGCGGGAGTCCCTGCTCTCGGCAGTTGCGGCACAACATCGCGTGCTGGCCCGCCTCGGCAATCTCGCCGCAGACCGTGCAGACCGGCGACCAGACCGGGCTGCTCACCGTCGAAATCTCCACCGTCTGAACGGGACTCGTTTGCTCCATGGTCTGGGCCGCCACCGACGCCAGTGCCCCGCGGGCAGCCGTGGCCAGCTCGCCGGCGGTCGGGTACCGCTGTTGTGGGTCGGTGGCCATGCCGCGTGCGATGACGTCGTCGAACGTGGCAGGCACCCACTCGTTGACCACGCTGGGTTTTGGTGGCTCGTCGCCGCAGTCGGGTGGCGTCCCGGTCAGGCACGCGTAGAGGATGCACGCCAGTGAGTAACGGTCCCCGGCATTGGTGCGGTCGCCGCTGTCGAGACGCTCGGGTGCGAGATAGACCTGGCCGGGCAGGTCCGAGTCGCGTCCGCCGTCCTGCAGTATCGGATCGCACAGCAGGTAGGCCATGTTGTCGTGGCCGACCAGGATCTTGTCCGGCAGTACCGCTCCGGGTATGGGCGCCGCCTTGTGTACCGCGTCGAGCACGCGCGCGATCTGACTGACGATCTGCACCGCACGTGAGGGGGTGAGCGGTCCGTAGCGCTCCAACATCGTGTCCAGGACGATCCCGTCGATGAACGGCATCTGCAGATAGAACTTCCCGTCCACCTCGCCGATGTGGTCGACGACGACGAGCTGCGGTTCACCGAGCGCTCTGAGCACTATGGCCGCCATGCTCGCGTCCCGTTTCACCCGACGGACCAGGGGATCCTCCGCGTCGCCCGTCGCGAACATTTTCAGGGTGACCCGGGCCGAGGTCGTGGCGTCCTCGGCTTCCCAGCACGGGACGTTCGTGTCGGATAGCTTGCGTAGCAACCGATACGGCCCGAACGGCACCCGCTCGTCGGCGTCCTCGGTGCCCAGCGCGTCGCGGATCGCGTTGGCCAGATGGCCCGGGCCGGCAAAGCGCTCCGCGGGATCTTTGGCCATGCCACGACTGATCGCGTCGTCGATGCCGGCCGGCAGACCTGGGCGCAGCTCGCTCGGCGGTGGCGGCGTCACGGTCAGGATCTCGGCCATGTGCTGGCGCGCGTCGGTAGCCGGATGGGGGAGCGCCCCGGTCAGGCAGGCATATGCGACTTGGGCGAGTCCGTAGACGTCGGCGCGCTCGGACCGCTCGTCGGCCGTCAACCGTTCTGGGGGCAACCCGACCAGATTGGCAAGCAGCGGCTCGGGGTCGGCCATGTCGTCGTCGCTCGACTGGCATTGCGCCAGGTAATCGCGGTAGCCGAGGCCCATCAGATGCGCCGACCCGTCGTCTGCGACGAAGACGTTCTGCGGTGCTACGCCGGAGTGGATCAGCCCTGCGTGGTGCGCAGCCTCCAGCGCGTCGGCAATCTGACAGACCAGGTCGGCCGCCTCGGAGAGACCCAGTGGACCTTCGCGATCCAACATCGTCTGCAGATCGGTGCCGCTCAGCAGCGGCATCTCCAGATAGATGCGACCGTCGATCTCACCCCATTCCTCGACCGGAACGAGGTGGGGCTCGCGTAACAGGGTCGCGACGGCCATGTCTTGCCGCAGCCGATCGCGCAGCTCGGTTGAATCGGTCCAATCCGGCAGGATCTTCAACGCGACCTGTCGTCGGCTGGTGGTGTTCTCGGCGGCGTACACGTCGCAGCGCGCCCCGGCCAGCAGCCGTAGCAAGCGGTAATGCCCGAATTCGTTGAGCACGACTATCGATCCGATGCTTGGTGTGATCCCTGCATGAGGGTAACCCCACGCGAGGTGCTAGCCGACAGGCTTTGATCGCCGACGACTAGGCTTTCCGCTCGTGTCCCAGATCTCCCGCGACGAGGTGGCCCACCTGGCCCGGCTGGCCCGGTTGGCGTTGACCGAGGCGGAGTTGGACAGCTTCGCCGGTCAACTCGACGCCATCATCAGTCACGTCAGCCAGATCCAGGCCGTCGACGTCACGGGCGTTGAAGCCACCGACAACCCGCTCAAGGACGTCTTGAAAGATCAGGTTGTCACCCGCCCGGACGAGACGCGGCCGTCGCTGCAGCAGCAGCAGGCGTTGGCCGCCGCGCCCGAGGCCGTCGACGGCCGCTTCGCCGTCCCGCAGATCCTCGGGGAGAGCCAGTGACGGACATCATCCGGCTCGACGCGGCGACGCTGGGCGCCAAGATCGCTGCCAAGGAACTGTCGTCGGCCGAGGTCACCCAGGCCTGTCTGGACCAGATCCAGGCCACCGACGACCGCTACGGAGCCTTCCTGCACGTTGCGGCCGATGAGGCGCTGGCCGCCGCGGCTGCCGTCGACCGGGCCGTTGCGGCTGGCGACCCGCTGCCGTCGCCGCTGGCCGGGGTACCGCTGGCGCTCAAGGATGTCTTCACCACCGCCGACATGCCCACCACCTGCGGCTCCAAGATCCTCGAAGGGTGGCAGGCGCCCTACGACGCCACCCTGACCGCCCGGCTGCGCGAAGCCGGCATCCCGATCCTCGGCAAGACCAATATGGACGAGTTCGCGATGGGCTCGTCCACCGAGAACTCCGCCTATGGGGTGACCCGCAACCCGTGGGACGTCGAGCGGGTTCCCGGCGGCTCCGGGGGGGGTAGCGCGGCGGCGCTGGCCGCCTTCCAGGCGCCGCTGGCCATCGGCTCGGACACCGGGGGTTCGATCCGGCAGCCGGCCGCTTTGACCGCGACCGTCGGGGTCAAACCGACGTACGGCACCGTGTCCCGCTACGGCCTGGTGGCGTGCGCGTCGTCGCTGGACCAGGGCGGGCCGTGCGCGCGCACCGTCCTGGACACCGCGCTCCTGCATCAGGTGATCGCCGGGCACGACCCGCGCGACTCCACCTCGATCGACGCCGAGGTGCCCGACGTGGTCGGCGCCGCTCGGGCCGGCGCTTCCGGTGACCTGAGCGGCGTGCGGGTGGGCGTGGTGCGCCAGCTGCACAGCGGCGAGGGCTACCAGGCCGGCGTGCTTGCCTCGTTCGAAGCCGCCGTCGAGCAGCTCAAGGCGCTGGGCGCGGTCATCAGCGAAGTCGACTGTCCGCACTTCGATTACGCGCTGCCCGCCTACTACTTGATCCTGCCTTCGGAGGTGTCGAGCAACCTGGCGCGCTTCGACGCGATGCGCTACGGGTTGCGCGTGGGTGACGACGGCACGCATAGCGCCGAGGAGGTCATGGCGATGACCCGGGCGGCCGGTTTCGGGCCAGAAGTCAAGCGCCGCATCATGATCGGCACCTACGCATTGTCCGCGGGCTACTACGACGCCTACTACAACCAGGCGCAGAAGGTGCGCACGCTGATCGCCCGCGATCTCGACGAGGCCTACCAGTCCGTGGACGTGCTGGTGTCGCCGGCGACCCCGACGACCGCATTCCGGCTGGGGGAAAAGGTCGACGACCCGCTGGCGATGTACCTGTTCGACCTGTGCACGCTGCCGCTGAACCTGGCCGGTCACTGCGGCATGTCCGTGCCGTCGGGGTTGGCTCCGGACGACGGGCTGCCGGTGGGGCTGCAGATCATGGCGCCCGCGCTGGCCGACGACCGGCTGTATCGGGTGGGCGCGGCCTACGAGGCCGCTCGCGGCGCGCTGCCCACCGCAATCTAGGCCCCGCGAGCAGACGCAGAATCGCATGAAAAGGTGACTTCTGGTGCGATTCTGCGTCTGCTCGCGAGCGGGAGGTTCCCCCTGCTCGCGAGCGGGAGGTTCCCCCAGCTCGCGCGATCGGGCGGGGCGCGGGGCAAGATGAGAGCATGCGCATCGGAGTACTCACCGGCGGCGGCGACTGCCCCGGCCTCAACGCAGTCATTCGGGCGGTAGTGCGTACCTGCGACGCCCGGTACGGCTCGTCGGTGGTCGGCTTCCAGGACGGCTGGCGCGGACTGCTGGAAAACCGCCGCATGCAACTGCGCAACGACGACCGCAACGATCGACTGCTGGCCAAGGGCGGCACCATGCTGGGCACGGCGCGCGTGCATCCCGAGAAACTGAGGGCCGGCCTGGAACAGATCAAGGAGACGTTGGACGACAACGGCATCGACGTGCTGATCCCGATCGGCGGGGAGGGCACGCTGACGGCCGCGCACTGGCTTTCCCAGGAGAACGTCCCGGTGGTCGGGGTTCCTAAGACCATCGACAACGACATCGATTGCACGGACGTCACTTTCGGGCACGACACCGCGTTGACGGTCGCCACCGACGCCATCGACCGGTTGCACAGCACCGCCGAATCCCACCAGCGGGTGATGCTGGTCGAGGTGATGGGTCGGCACGCCGGCTGGATCGCGTTGAACGCCGGTCTGGCGTCCGGCGCGCACATGACGCTCATTCCCGAGCAGCCTTTCGATGTCGAGGAGGTGTGCCGGCTCGTCAAACGCCGCTTCCAGCGAGGGGATTCGCACTTCATCTGCGTAGTGGCCGAGGGCGCGAAGCCCGTCGAAGGCTCAATTGCACTGCGCGAAGGCGGAATTGACGAATTCGGTCACGAGAAGTTCACCGGCGTGGCAGCCCAACTCGGGCTCGAAGTGGAGAAGCGCATCAACAAGGACGTGCGCGTGACGGTACTGGGTCACGTGCAGCGCGGTGGTTCCCCCACGGCCTACGACCGGGTGCTGGCCACCCGGTTCGGGGTGAACGCCGCCGACGCGGCGCACGCGGGCGAGTACGGGCAGATGGTGTCACTGCGCGGGCAGGACATCGGGCGGGTATCGCTGGCCGACGCGACGCGCCAACTCAAGCTGGTACCCGAAAGCCGGTACGACGACGCCGCCGCCTTCTTTGGTTGATGCCCGGCGTTGTTCGCCAAACGGTCGTGTCGTCTTAACCAACAGGCCGGTTTCTGGTTTATCGGCGTCGGTTATACGTCATGTATGAGCAACCGCGGTCAGGCTAGCGGAGTCCTTCAACCCCCCGCCCCACCGGTTCAGCAGCCCCCACCGAAGTGGTCGGTGGACGCCGAAACCGGACTCGTCACGGTGGCACAGCCGCCCCGCGCGCCAAGCCCGGCAAACCGGCAACCGGCCGGCTCAGCGCGTACCGCCGACGCACCGAGTACGTCCGCCCAGCAGCGGCCGCCGGTCCCACTCCAGCGGGTACCCGGCGGGTTGGCGCTGGACGCGATCGAGCAGCTCGGAGCCGACGACTTCGCCCGCAGCAACTGGCGGGATCTGGTCTCGCGCTGCGCGGGCTCCGGTAAGGGAGCGGTACGTGAAACGGCCGTACGCGGTCAGATCAACACCGCCGTCGGCGGCGCGTTCCCCATCGCCGTCCTGAACCTCAAGGGTGGCGTGGGCAAGACCGCAGTGGTCGAAGCCCTCGGCTCGACATTCGCCAGCTTGCGCGACGACCGGGTCATCGCCGTCGACCTCGATGCCGGTGACCTGGCAGATCGGCACGGTCGCCGCAACCCGCTGACCCTGGCCGACCTCCTGCTGGATCGTCGCATCGCGCGCTATGCCGACGTGCGAGCACACACGTACATGAACAGTGCGGGACTGGAAGTGCTGGGTCCGCCGGACTACGCCGAGACGCACTGGAGCCCTACCCGGCAGGATTTCGTCAAAGCCTTTTCGATCCTGCGAAACCACTACTCGGTGGTGCTGGTGGACTGCCCGAAAGCCCTCAAGGCCGAGGTGATGGGAGCGGTGCTGGCCGAGTCGCGTGCCCTGGTGGTGGTGACCAGCACGTCGCTCGACGCGATACACAAGACGAGTACGACGCTGGATTGGCTGACCAACAACGGCCACCGACGGTTGGCCGAATCGACCGTGCTGGCGGTCAACAACATCGAGCGGACAAAGCCCGAACCGCTGGCGGCCAAGCAACTCGAGCAGTTGTCTGACCGGGTGGGCGCTACCGTGGCACTGCCGTTCGACCGGCACATCCGTCAGGGCACAGAGATCGGGCTGGACCGGATGAGCAAGGACAGCAGACGCGCGTACCTGCAGATGGCAGCCGCGCTGGCCCAGATGTTTCCGGGCCGGCTGGGTGCGACGCACTCCGGAGGCCCTGTCAGTCACCACTAGGATCGGTCCCTATGACGGTTGCCAGGGCTGATCTGCTGGACTACGACGAGGTCATCGAACGATTCGACCCGGTGCTCGGTCTGGAAGTGCACGTCGAACTCTCCACCGCCACCAAGATGTTCTGTGGCTGCGCCACGACCTTCGGCGGCGAGCCCAACACCCAGGTGTGCCCGGTGTGCCTGGGGCTGCCCGGCTCGCTGCCGGTGCTCAACCAGGTCGCGGTGGAGTCGGCGATCCGCATCGGGCTGGCGCTGAACTGCGAGATCGTGCCGTGGTGCCGGTTCGCCCGCAAGAACTACTTCTATCCCGACATGCCCAAGAACTACCAAATCTCGCAATACGACGAGCCGATCGCGATCAACGGCTTCCTGGAGGCGCCGCTGGAGGACGGGACCACCTGGCGGGTGGACATCGAGCGCGCGCACATGGAAGAGGACACCGGCAAACTCACCCACATCGGCAGCGAGACGGGCCGGATCCACGGCGCCACGACCTCACTGATCGACTACAACCGGGCCGGGGTGCCGCTGATCGAGATCGTCACCAAGCCCATTGTCGGGGCTGGCGAGCGGGCACCGCAGATCGCGCGAGCCTACGTGACCGCGTTGCGGGATCTGTTGCGCTCCTTGGATGTATCCGACGTCCGGATGGACCAGGGCTCGATGCGCTGTGACGCCAACGTGTCGCTGATGCCCAAGGGGACAACGGAATTCGGCACCCGCACCGAGACCAAGAACGTCAACTCGCTGAAAAGCGTCGAGGTTGCCGTGCGTTACGAGATGCAGCGTCAGGCCGCCGTTCTGCTGGCCGGAGGCCAGATCATCCAGGAGACCAGGCACTTCCACGAAGCCGGTTACACGAGTCCGGGTCGCGCCAAGGAGACCGCGCAGGACTATCGGTATTTTCCCGAGCCCGATCTCGAGCCCGTCGCGCCCAGCCGGGAACTGGTGGAGCAACTGCGTCAGAGCATCCCGGAGCTACCGTGGTTGAGCCGCAAGCGGATTCAGGACGAGTGGGGAATCTCCGACGAAGTCATGCGCGACCTGGTCAACGCCGGCGCGGTCGAACTGGTGGCCGCGACCGTCAAGCACGGCGCGTCCAGCAAAGAGGCGCGGTCCTGGTGGGGAAACTTCCTGGTACAGAAGGCCAACGAGGCCGGCACCTCACTTGACGAATTGCCCATCACCCCGGCCCAGGTCGCGGCCGTCGTCGCGTTGGTCGAAGAAGGCAAGCTCTCCAACAAGCTGGCGCGCGAGGTCGTCGAAGGGGTGCTGGCCGGGGAAGGCGAACCGGCGCAAGTGATGTCGGCCCGCGGTTTGGAACTGGTCCGTGACGACTCGGTGACCCAGGCTGCCGTCGACGACGCCTTGGCCGCCAATCCCGAAGTGGCGGACAAGATCCGGGGCGGCAAGGTGGCCGCGGCGGGAGCGATCGTCGGTGCGGTGATGAAAGCGACCCGCGGGCAGGCCGATGCCGCGCGGGTGCGCGAACTCGTGTTGGCTGCCTGCGGCCAGGGCTGATCAGCGCTCAGTTGATATCGCGATCACTACCCGTTGAGCGGGGCGTTGATTCATGATGATCACGTGGCACAAAACTGGCTGTCGCGGCTGACCAAGACCATGAACGGCACCATGCTCGCCGTCACCACCGAAGCCGACGGTGAGAAATCCGGCTGTCTGGTGGGGTTCTCCACACAAGTCGGCATCGACCCCCCTCGATTTCTGGTCGGTTTGTCGCGCACCAATCACACGTTTGACGTGGCGCGCCGATCCGACCATCTCGCGGTCCACGTCCTGGCGCGCCGCGACCTGAGCCTGGCGCACCTGTTCGGCGGTGAAACCGACGACGAAGTCGACAAGTTCGAGCACTGCGCGTGGCACACCGGCCCGCACGGCATGCCGATCCTCGACGATGCGATCGGTTGGGTGGTGGGCAGAACGTTGGATCGCATCGAATTCGGCGACCACTTCGGCTACTTGCTCGAACCTGTCGACGGGTGGTTCGCCGACTCCGACGCCGATGCGATCCGGTTCACGGACGTGATCGATGTCGAGCCCGGCCACGACCCTTGAGCCAATCGGATATGAACTCGCCGACCATCGGGCGCGAAATGACTGCTGCAAGACCGGTTGGCAAGCATCATGGTGAAGTGATCGAGGAACCCTTCGACGGCATGATGTCCATGCTGGATGCCCCGGTGTTCGTGGTGACAACCCAGGCCGACGGTCAGCCGTCGGGCAGTCTGATCGCTTTCGCCACCCAGACGAGCGTGCAACCGCCCAGTTTCATGATCGGTATGCCGCAGGACAGCCCCACCCACGAGGTGGCGAGCCGCTCCGAGTATGTGGCGGTACACGTTCTGCCGCGACACCAGCAGGTGCTGGCCGAGATGTTCGCACGCCAAAGCGGCGACGGTGCGGACACATTCGCGCACTGCTCCTGGCGGGCCGGTCCGGCCGGGATGCCGATTCTCGACGACGCCGTGGGGTGGTTCGTCGCCCGGACACTGAGCCGCAGCGAAGTCGGTGACCATGTGGCCTACCTCCTGGACCCGGTTGCCGCCTGGGCCTCCGAGAACGGCGAGGAGCTGCTGTATCTGTCCGATCTCGACGAGGATGTCGATCCCGGTCAGGAAGCCCCGCAGCGGTTATACGAGGGCAGGCGCGCCGACGCGACGGGCCGTTACGGCATGAGGTTCACCCTCGACGTGCCCTAACCGCCCGACGGCTCAGACCTTGTCGTCGTTGTTGCGCGGGAAGCCGCCGCCCTGCGGGAACAGTGGGAACACCACGTCGTCGAGTTTCTCGGGATCGCCGGCGGTCTTGTTCACGGTGGCGCCCCAGACGTTGCCGTCCGGCGACATCCGCAGCGCCCACGCGTGCCCGTGTGTGTCCTTGCGGACGACGTCGGGTTCACCGGTGACCGCCCCCGTCTTGGCCGCGAGGCGGACCGCCACGGTCAGCTTGGTATTGATCAAGTTGACCAGCACGGTGCCGTCCATCGCCGCGCACCCGGCCACCCCGGGTTTGTCCGGCCAGCTCCACACCGTGGATACCTCGGACTTCTTCGTGATGCGTTGCAAGCGGTCCGCGCTGGGAGTGCGGTCGGCGACATACAGCGAGCCGTCGACGGGATCGATGCACAAGCCCCCGGCCGAGCCGATGCCCGACAATGCCGTCGTCGGAGGGGCCTGGCCCAGAGTCGTGGGCTGTTCGATGCGCAACACCTTGCCGGCCAACGACTTCGGGTCGGCAGCCAGCGCGGGGTTGCCGGCATCACCGGTCATCACCACCAGGGTGGTCGGGCTGGTGAAGATCAGCGCACCGGTATTGCCGGTGGTTCCTTTGGGGATGCCGGTCAGGATGTCCTTGGGGACGTCGTCTTCGGCGATGCGGATCACCCGGTTGTCGGTGGGGGTGCTGACGTAGGCGTACATCAGTCGGTCCTGGGAGAACGTGGGGGACAGCACGATGTCCATCAGGCCGCCGTCGCCGGACGGGTCGACCGGGATGACCATCTTCACCTTGGGCTCGGCGCTGACCGACACCTCTTTGACCACACCGGTGGTGCGCTCGGCGACCAGCGCGGTCTTGCTGTCACCGCCCATGATCAGGCCGCTGGTGCTCTCCAGGCAGCCCTGCATCACCCCCGGCGCGGGGCAGGCTTTCGGAAAGGGCGTGGCCGGCAAGGGGGGCGGCGGGGGAGGCGTGGAGCTGGGTTGGGGCTTGAGTTCGGGCATCGTGGTGAACGGCTGCGATTGGGCGTCGTTGAACCGTGCGCAGCCGCTCGACACCAGGGCCGCGGCGCACAGCGCAACCAGCACGCACCGAATCGACCGCCGTATCCGCATGACCGACAGGCTACGGGAATTTGCTGTCGTGGCCGCCGCCTGCTACCGGGTAGGCACTGATACCGCAGCTGGGCGCCCGATTGCCCGATGGAGCGCCGCTTACTCTCATATATTCATTTCGTGCTCGATCAGTGGCCCATGGTTGGCAGGGATCGGGAGGTCAGCGAGATAGCGCGCTCAAGGAGAGCCAGAATACGAGCCTTGCGGGCCGTCGGGGCGTATCGGCGGGCAAACTGCGGATTTGTCGGGCAAAAGCGCCTGTCAAATCCCAGCTTCCAGCGAAATTGCCCTTACCCTGACACCCGTGAGCAGTTCGAATGACGCACTTTGGCAGCGCCCGGACGATTCCCACGGGCCGATCGCGGCTCCGCCCGCCTCGGCAAGGCTGGTCGACCCGGAAGACGACCTGACCCCAGCGGCGTTTCAGCGCGAACACACCGGGACGACCACCATCATCCCGCCCTACGACCCCGGTCCTGGCATCGGCGGACCTGGCTACAGCCCGCTCGACGAACCACTGCCCTACGTCCAACCGCAGCAACCCGCCCGAGCGCACCCGGTCGCTCCGGCAGCCATCGATATCGACGACGAAGACGATCGGCTGCGTACGGCCGGACGGCGCGGCACCCAGCATCTCGGGCTGTTGATCCTGCGGCTGGGACTGGGCGCGGTCCTGATCACCCATGGGCTGCAGAAGTTGTTCGGCTGGTGGGGTGGCTCCGGGCTGCACGGGTTCCGGAATTCGCTATCCGACGTCGGCTACCAGCACGCCGACATCCTGGCTTACGTAAGTGCCGGCGGCGAGATCGTCGCGGGTGTGCTGCTGGTGCTGGGCTTGTTCACTCCGATCGCGGCGGCGGGCGCGCTGGCCTTCCTGATCAACGGACTGCTCGCGAACGCCTCGGCCCAGCCACGTTCGAACACGTTCGCCTACTTCTTGCCCGACGGGCACGAATACCAGATCAGTCTGATCGTCATGGCCGTCGCCGTGATCCTGTCCGGTCCCGGACGTTATGGCCTGGACGCGCGGCGGGGCTGGGCCAACCGGCCTTTCATCGGATCATTCGTGGCGTTGCTGGCCGGAATCGCCGCCGGTATCGCCGTGTGGGTGCTGCTCAACGGGGTCAACCCGCTGGCCTGAGCCGCATTTTTTCGCCGCTGCGGGGGCGATGACCTAGCCTGGGATGCGCCGGTGTCGGGTCGAGCATTGGGGATACTTTGAGCACACCCCGCGATTACAACCAGCCTCCTTGGCCGCCACGGCCGAATCCAGGACACGATCCGCGCCGAGCGCCCAGATACCCGCAGCAGCCCGCGAATCCATGGGCACATCAGCCGACCCAGTGGGCCCAGCCGCCCGCACCGCCGAGCCAGCGGCCCACCCACTGGGCCCAGCCGCCCGCACAATACGGACCGCCCGCTGCGCCGCCGACGACCAGCCCGCCGAAGAAGAAAAGCTCGAAAAGCAGACCGCTACTCATCGTCGGGGCCGTCGTCGCGGTGCTGGCCGTCGTGTTGGTCGTCCTGCTGGTGACGACCGCCGTCGTCAACCGCGACGTCAAGAAACTCGCCGTCGCCGACGTGCAGACCCAGGTCCAGCAAGTCCTGCTGGACCGCGTCACCGGCTATGCCTCCGGCGACATCAAGGACGTCAAGTGCAATGACGGCAAAGATCCCACGGTGGAGAAGGGCGAGAGCTTCACCTGCAACGTCAGCGTTCGCGGTAAGCCGCGCAAGCTGACGGTGAAATTCAAAGACGACGACGGGACGTACCAGGTCGGATTGCCCGAGTTGGACGGCGGCAAGTGAAGCGCGCGGGGTGGGCCAGGGCTGTCGTCGTCGGCGCGTGCGCGCTGCTGGCTTTGACCGGCTGCAGCAGCTCGTCAGGCAAGACGAGCATGATCACTGGGCGCGCTGTGTCGGGACTCTACGATCCGTCCGGGGTAGCCGGGCTGCCGTTGAATGAGGGCGCCAGCGGACCTCGTGCCAATGCGCCCCGGCCGACCGGCACCGTGAAGAACACCGACAACGGTGAGATCGACCGACTGTCGATGCTGGCGCTCAACGACCTCGAAGAGTTCTGGAAGAAGAACTGGCCCGACGACGCCAAGAAGCCCTTCAAGGCCGTCAGCGAGGTGACGTCCTACGACTCGACCGATCCGCGCAGCCCGGTTGTGTGCCGAGCCAAGACATATCAGAACGTCAACGCCTCCTATTCGTTGAATTGCAACTCCGTCAAATGGGATCGGGGACAGCTGTTCCCGGCGGCCAAAAAGTATTTCGGCGACATGGCGGTGGTCGGCATCCTCGCCCACGAGTACGGCCACGCGATACAGCACAACGGCGGGATTCTCGGTCGGACGGCGCCCACCATCGTCGGCGAGCAGCAGGCGGACTGTTTCGCCGGGGTCTATCTGCGCTGGGTCGCCGAGGGGCACTCGTCGCGCTTCACGCTGAGCACCGGTGACGCGCTGAGCCACGTGATCGCCGGGATGTTGAAGATCTCCGACCCGATCATGGGCGAGGAGGAGTACGAGGAGACCGAAGACTCCGAGCACGGCTCCGGATTCGACCGGGTCAGCGCGTTGCAGATGGGCTTCGACAGCGGGTCCGGAACGTGCGCCAAGATCGACACCGCCGAAATCAAGAAACGCCGCGAAGGTCTTCCGGTGGCGCTGCAAGAGGGCTCATCGCGCGATGCCAATGCCGGCGAAGTGGAGATCAACGAAGACACCGTGCAAACGTTGGTCGACATCCTCAACGTGGTGTTCGCCCCGAAAACGGCGCCCACGGTGGTCTTTTCGTCGACCAGCTGCTCGGACGCCAAGCCCACCAAGGGCGCTTCCTACTGCCCGTCCACCAATACCGTCGTCGCCGACCTGCCTACTTTGCAGGAGATCGGCAAGCCCGGCGGCCGTAAGGGCATGACCGACCCGCAGATGTTGCAGGGCGACAACACCGCGTTGTCGATCGTCGCTTCCCGGTATGTGCTGGCACTGCAGCGGGAGCGCGATCTGCCACTGAGCTCGGCGGTGACCGCGGTGCGCACGGCCTGTCTGACCGGCGCCGCGCAGCGTGGCATGGCTCAGCCGGTGAGCATCCCGTCCGGTAAGCAGCTGGTGCTGACCGCCGGCGACCTGGACAAGGCGGTCATCGGACTGTTGATGAACGGCATCGCCGCCAGCGACGTCAATGGCGCCAACACGCCCGCCGGCTTCACCCGGATCGTCGCTTTCCGTGGTGGCGTGCTGGACAACACCGACGAATGTTTCGACAGAATCGGCTGATCACCGATAGGGGTTCGGTACCCGCCCCGAGCTGGCTTCGGTCAGCTGCGGCAGCGTCGCGAAGGTCACCGCGGGCAACCGCAGTTCCGTGCCGCTCTTGAGTTGCGCCCGCGCCCAGTTGCCGCGGTGGAACCGCAGCCCTTCGATGTCCTCCCAGGCCACCCGCCGGCTGCCCAGCAGTGTCCGCACCGTCACGCCGTCGTCGTCGGCCACGGTGCGCAGCCGCACGATCAGCGCCGACAACAGCACCGGAATCAGCAGTACCGGCGCGCTGGGCGGCCAGGCCAGCACCGGCACCAGCAGGCACAGCGTCAGGAAACCGACGGCGAGATGGGCAATCGGGGAGACTTTGAGCACGACCGATGACTTGGTGACCACCCTCGCATCATTCCACCGCTGCCGGCGGGACCCGGATTTGACTGCTGAGCTGTGCGAAGGCTACCGTCGGACGCTATGAAGCCTGGAATGCTCGTAGTACTTAGTCGGCGCGTTGGTGCCTGACTAGCCATCGAGCACCAACGCGACCCTCGTGCAGCAGCTGAGCTGACGGGGGTTTTTTGTTGCCCCGAGACTCCACGAAGCCGAAAGATTCAAGAGGACAAAGTGAGCGCACCGACCAAGCCACCCTCACCGGCCCCGACGCCGTCGCGCCAAGGACCGGCCAACGGTGTCAAGTCCGCCCCGCCGCCGGCGAAACGCATTGCACCCCAACAAGTTACCGGCGCACAGTCCGTCATCCTGTCGTTGGAGGCGCTGGACGTCGACGTGATCTTCGGCATCCCGGGTGGCGCCGTCCTGCCGGTCTACGACCCGCTGTTCGACTCGCAGAAGCTGCGTCACGTCCTGGTGCGCCATGAGCAGGGTGCGGGTCACGCCGCCAGCGGCTACGCGCACGCCACCGGTCGGGTCGGGGTGTGCATGGCGACCTCGGGACCAGGGGCCACCAACCTGGTCACCCCGCTGGCCGACGCGCAGATGGACTCGATCCCGGTGGTCGCGATCACCGGACAGGTCGGCCGGCAGCTGATCGGCACCGATGCCTTCCAGGAAGCCGACATCTCGGGCATCACCATGCCGATCACCAAGCACAACTTCCTGGTGCGCACCGGTGACGAGATCCCGCGGGTGATGGCCGAAGCGTTCCACATCGCAGCGTCGGGGCGGCCGGGCGCGGTGCTGGTCGACATCCCCAAGGACGTGCTGCAGGGCCAGTGCACCTTCAGCTGGCCGCCGCGCATGGAGCTGCCGGGCTACAAGCCCAACACCAAGCCGCACAACCGTCAGATCCGGGAGGCGGCCAAGCTGATCGCGGCCGCGCGCAAGCCGGTGCTGTACGTCGGCGGTGGTGTCATCCGCGGCGAAGCGACTCAGGAGTTGCTGCAGTTGGCCGAGCTGACCGGCATCCCGGTGGTCACCACCCTGATGGCGCGCGGTGCGTTCCCCGACAGCCACCGGCAGAATTTCGGCATGCCGGGCATGCACGGCACGGTGGGCGCGGTGGCGGCGCTGCAGCGCAGCGACCTGCTGATCGCGCTCGGCACCCGCTTCGACGACCGGGTCACCGGGCGCCTGGACTCGTTCGCGCCCGAGGCCAAGGTTATCCACGCTGACATCGACCCGGCGGAGATCGGCAAGAACCGGCACGCCGACGTGCCGATCGTCGGCGACGTCCGCAACGTCATCACCGAGCTGATCGAGATGCTGCGCCACTACGACGTTCCGGGCAACATCGAAATGACCGACTGGTGGGCGTATTTGGAGGACGTCCGCAAGACCTACCCACTGAGCTACGACCCGCAGAGCGACGGCAGCCTGGGCCCGGAGTACGTGATCGAGAAGCTGGGCGAGCTTGCCGGTCCGGACGCCATCTACGTGGCCGGCGTCGGGCAGCACCAGATGTGGGCCGCCCAGTTCGTCAAGTATGAAAAGCCGCGCACCTGGCTGAATTCCGGCGGTCTGGGCACCATGGGCTTCGCCATCCCGGCGGCCATGGGCGCCAAGATCGCACTGCCCGACACCGAGGTGTGGGCCATCGACGGCGACGGTTGCTTCCAGATGACCAACCAGGAACTGGCCACCTGCGCCATCGAAGGCATCCCGATCAAGGTGGCGCTGATCAACAACGGCAACCTGGGCATGGTGCGTCAGTGGCAGACGCTGTTCTACGAGGAGCGCTACTCGCAGACCGACCTGGCCACCCACTCGCATCGCATCCCGGACTTCGTGAAGCTGGCCGAGGCGCTGGGGTGTGTTGGAATGCGTTGCGAGCGTGAAGAAGACGTCGCAGACATGATTCAGAAGGCGCGGGAGATCAACGACCGTCCCGTCGTCATCGACTTCATCGTCGGCGCCGACGCACAGGTCTGGCCGATGGTCGCCGCCGGCACCAGCAACGACGAGATCCAGGCCGCACGCGGCATCCGTCCGCTGTTCGACGACATCACCGAAGGGCACGCCTGATGCAGACCAAGACGCACACGCTGTCGGTGCTGGTCGAGGACAAACCCGGCGTGCTTGCCCGCGTGGCAGCGCTGTTCTCGAGGCGGGGCTTCAACATTCAGTCTCTGGCCGTCGGCGGTACCGAGCAGAAGGACATGTCGCGGATGACGATTGTGGTCTCCGCCGAGGAGACGCCGCTCGAGCAGATCACCAAGCAGCTCAACAAGCTGATCAACGTGATCAAGATCGTCGAACAGGACGACGACAATTCGGTGGATCGGGAGTTGGCGCTGATCAAGGTCCGTGCCGACGCCGGTACCCGCAGCCAGGTGATCGAGGCAGTAAACCTGTTCCGCGCCAACGTGATCGACGTATCCCCGGAGTCACTCACCGTCGAGGCCACCGGCAACCGCGGCAAGCTCGAAGCGCTGCTACGGCTGCTGGAGCCGTTCGGTATCAAAGAGATCGTCCAGTCCGGTGTGGTGTCGATGGCCCGTGGCCCGCGCAGCATCGGCACGGCCAAGTAATTTTCGATAGCCAATACAAGAAGGAGATATTCACGTGGCAGATGTGCCAGCGCAGACGTTGGAGATGTTCTACGACGACGACGCAGACCTGTCGATCATCCAGGGCCGCAAGGTCGGTGTGATCGGTTATGGCAGCCAGGGGCACGCGCACTCGCTGAGCCTGCGCGACTCCGGCGTCGAGGTTCGCGTCGGGTTGAAGGAAGGTTCGAAGTCCCGGGAGAAGGTCTCCGAGCAGGGCTTGGAGGTTGACACGCCCGCCGAGGTGGCCAAGTGGGCCGACGTGATCATGCTGCTGGCGCCGGACACCGCGCAGGCCGAGATCTTCACCAACGACATCGAACCCAACCTCAAGGACGGCGACGCCCTGTTCTTCGGCCACGGGCTCAACATCCACTTCGACCTGATCAAGCCGCCCGCAAACGTCACGATCGCGATGGTCGCGCCCAAGGGACCGGGCCACCTGGTGCGGCGCCAGTTCGTCGACGGCAAGGGTGTGCCGGCGTTGATCGCCGTCGACCAGGACCCGACCGGTGAGGGCGAGGCGCTGGCGTTGTCGTACGCCAAGGCCATCGGCGGCACCCGCGCGGGCGTCATCAAGACCACGTTCAAGGACGAGACCGAGACCGACCTGTTCGGTGAGCAGGCCGTGTTGTGCGGTGGCACAGAGGAATTGGTGAAGACCGGGTTCGACGTGATGGTCGAGGCGGGCTATCCGCCGGAGATGGCCTACTTCGAGGTGCTGCACGAGCTGAAGCTGATCGTGGACCTGATGTACGAGGGCGGGATCGCGCGGATGAACTACTCGGTGTCCGACACCGCGGAGTTCGGCGGGTATTTGTCGGGTCCCAGGGTGATTGACGCCGACACCAAGGAGCGGATGCGCGCCATCCTGCGCGACATTCAGGACGGCAGCTTCACCAAGAAGCTGGTCGCCAATGTCGAGGGCGGCAACAAGCAACTCGAGCAGCTGCGCAAGGAGAACGCCGAGCACCCGATCGAGGTGACCGGCAAGAAGCTGCGCGACTTGATGAGTTGGGTCGACCGGCCGATCACCGAGACCGCTTAGGGTTTGCGCGAGCAGACGCAAAAGCCCCAAATCCTTGCGGATTTCGGGTGCTTTTGCGTCTGCTCGCGCTCGGAAGTCGGGTGGTGCGCCGAGCGTCACGCTGGAGTGGCGCTCGGCGTCTGCCGTTGCGCTAGCGTGACGTTCGGCGAGGCGGGACGGTCGGCTAGGCGAGGTGTGCTTGGGTTTCGCGCCGAGCGTCACGCTGGAGTGGCGCTCGGCGTCTGCCGTTGCGCTAGCGTGACGTTCGGCGACCCGACGCAAGAGCAGCTGTGGGAGAGGGCTTTTCGCGCACCGGCCTCAGATTCGACGGCGGCGTTGTCGGTTATTGGCCAGCGGACTAATCAGGGGCGCCTAACCGCCCGCCGATGTAAGGCGGTCGGTCACCGCGACCACCCGCTGGGCCAAGTGGTCCAGCGCATCCGTCGTCGCGTCATCGAGCTCGTCGATGTTGTCGCGAGTGGCAATCAGACCAACACCGTAAGGGTTGCCGTCGACGAATTTCAACGGGTCGGTGTATCCGGGCGGCACGAGGATGCCGCCGAAATGCATCAGCGAGGTGTACAGGCCGATCAGCGTGGTCTCCTGCCCGCCGTGCGGGGATTGCGTCGAAGTCCATGCCGCATAGACCTTGTCGGCCAGCTTGCCCTGCGCCCACAAGCCGCCGAGCGAGTCGATGAACGTCTGGAATTGCGACGTGGTGGATGCGAAGCGGGTCGGCGAGCCGAAGATCACCGCGTCGGCCCACACGATGTCGTCGCCGGTGGCCGCCGGAAGGTCTTTGGTCGCTTCGTAATTCGCCGTCCACGCCGGATTCTCGGCGAACGAGGCCGGGTCGCGGGTTTCGGCGATGTGGCGGACCCGCACCTCGGCGCCGGCGGCCTCGGCCGCCGCAGCGACGCGCTTGGCCATGGTGGTGCCGTGCCCGGTGGCGGAGTAGTAGATGACAGCGAGTTTGGTCATGGGGCCAGCCTAGGCTCTGCTCGGACGAGTCACGTCAGGATGACGACGCGGTCCTTGACCGATATGGTCAGGCGTTCACCAATCCCAACTAACTGCGCGAGTTTCTTGTGTTCGTTGAGATACAGCGTGGCGCACCGGCCGCGCTTTCGCGAGTTCGGATTCCATTTGGCTGCAACTGTTGCACTACGCAATTCGAGCTCGACTGGGCCGCAAGTTTTTGGTAGTCGGCTGTTCGCGACTTTCGGGATGCGAATTCGGCCAGCATCTAAGTCGGCGTGCGTAATGCGGGTGGTGAACTCATCGGCGGTAGATGGTTGCGGCGCGGCGCATCGCCCTTGCGTTGCGGGAACACCAGGCCGATGCCAGGTTCGGCTTCGTTGACCAGATCTTTCGGGGATTGCAGCCCGTCGTAGGTGAGTCGCGAGAGCAGGTTGTACTCGTTGGGTGACGGCCTGCTTGCGAGCGTGGTCGTCGGCTTTGGTGGAGGCCGCGCCGGCCGTGTAGAAGCGGACGCGGACGTGGTCTTCGGTGTTCACGTGGTGGAAGGCCTGCCAGTCCTGCCAGCCGTCGCCGTCGGCGAGGGCTTCTCGTCGATGATCCAGGAGCCGACCTCACGCTGGCGGCGCGGAGCCAGACCGATCGCCTTCATCAGACCGGCGATTTGCGCGCCGTCACGTTCGCTGATCGGGTCGTGGCGGGCGGGTGCGAGCAGCCGCTCGGAGATGCCGGGCAGGCCGGTGGTCCTTTGCTTGCCGTCGAGACCGTAGAGACTGATGCGCGAGCTCTGAGATAAGTCGCAGACGAATTCGGAGGGATGCAGGAAGACCAGCTCCTGCACGTAGGGGATCCGGTCGACGGCTTGGTTGCCGCCGCGCCGGCGGATCGCGTCTTCGAGCAGCGAGGCGAAATACTGGGCTTCGCGCCGGGCCAGCAGTAGCGGTGAGTCCTCCGTGCGGCCATTGCGCTTCCACAGGTGGTCGTTGCCGGTGAGGACGCCGCGGGGCTATCGTGCTCTGTCCGTTTGATCTCGCCGCTATGCAAATCGTTTCCTTCATGTCGGAGGGGGCACATATCGTGGGTACCCGGGCGACGGGAGGAGGGCCTAGCAATGGTGGATAGCGGCAAGACACTTGTGCCCGTATGGACGCTGGCGACGCGTGACGTGTCGGTACCCTCGCTAGTCGGCGAGACCATTACCCCCGAGCGGCTATTCGACCTGCGGACTGCACTTGCGGCGATGGCCGAAGCGCCGATCGCGACGCTGGAAGCACACCCGTTGCCGAACAACATTGACCGCAGCAAAGGGTTACACCTAGAGGCCGCTAGTCCTCTGGCTACGCAACTCTCGCAGCTGATCAGTCAGACAGCGAAATCGGCACCCGCCGCGGTAGTCGAGACGGGCGGCGAGACGTTGTATCGAATGGTTGTTCCGGCGAAGGTCGCTGCCGAATTCGGCAGTGGGCTCGTCACACCGATGGTGTCCAAAGCGGCATCCGGTGGGGTTCACGGCGCTCTGATGGGGTCGTCCGGCATCGCTGCGCAGGCAACTTTCGTGCCGGTTGCTGCGGGACAAGCCGCAGCCGCGGGCGCGGCGGGTGGGTCGGCGGCCACCGTTGGTGTGGCAGCTGCCGGCGCGGGCGCTCTGACTGTCGCAGCTCCGTTGGTCCTGATGGCAGTCGCAGTTGGTGTCAGCGCCCACGCCGACCAGGAGCGTCAGCGAGCGATCGAGAACATCACTTCGCTGCTTGAGAAATTGCACGATGACAACCTGCAGCGCGAACGGACGGCGCTCAATGGCTGTAGAGCGGCCATTGATAAGGCGACTGCCATTTTGTTGGACCAAGGGCGAATTGGGGCTTCAGTGGGGTTGAGCCCCGCGGTCTACGCGATCGACACGGCCATCGCCGAGGCGGACAGTCGTCTCAAGAAATGGCAGACCGCTGTCGAAGAGTTTGGCGAGGGGCCAGTCGAAGTCGCCAAACTGCGAACGAAATTCGATGGAATCGAGAAGGATGAGGGTGGTCTTTTCCGCGCTCATCTCGATCTCGCCGAATTGGCCATCGCGCTGAAGAAGCGCGTGCTCGTGCTCCAAGCTGTGGAACATGCGCAGATGGATGCAGCGAATCCGTTCGAGAGTTTCGTGCAATCGCTTCGCGCCGATCAGCAACGGGTGGAGGAACTGGAATCCGGTATCGCTGGTGTGCTGCAGCGTCTTTCGTCGCTGCAGTTGACCCGCCCACGAGGCGTACGCGACATCATGTTTACGCGCGGCGAAGTGGACATGCTGCTCAACACCTCGTACCGCCTTCGAGACCTCGCTTCCGGCATCAACCAGGACCGCCGAAATTCCGACGTGGCGATCGACATCGCGCGAAGCGAGGATGGCTCGGTGGTGGTGTTTCCGGCGACGGCCGTGGCGTAGCAGAAACTGGGGCGATGCAAGGGTTCCGGGTCGCAGGGTATCGCCCGTGACTATCGCGGGCATGGTGAGCAGCGGCGAACCTCGCGACGTGCTGGTCGCAGAGTACGGCCTGAGCTTCGAGCAGTTCGATCAAGCAGTCACCTACACCGAAAGGTACGGGCTGAGCGCGGCATAAGGCATTTGCCGCGCCCTCTGCGCACTCGACCAGCCGAGGCAACGTCGACAATTGCGCACAAGCTCAAGGTGATTCGGTTGCATTTCCGAACGAAGCCGTCGGGGGTGATACCCAGCGGAGTAGGTCCTACCATTTCGCACGGTGTGGCGGTCACGCTGGCGTGACGCTCGGCGTCGGCAGTCACGCTAGCGTGACGTTCGCGGGGGCAACGGCCCCAGAGGAGGGACTTCCCGAATCCCAAACTCCCGCTGCAACACCGTGCGCGCCGCGTAGTACCCGCCCATGCCGTGCACCCCGGCGCCCGGCGGGGCCGCCGCCGAACAGAGATAAGCCCTGGGAATCGGTGTGCTCCAAGGATTTAGCCGCGGACTCGGGCCGGTGAGCGCTCCCAACAGCGAGTTGGCGCCCACCGAAATGTCTCCGCCGACATAGTTGGCGTTGTGCTCGGACATTCGCGCGGCGGGAACGCTGCGTGCGGCCACGACGACGTCGCGGAACCCCGGCGCGAAGCGCTCGACCACCCGGGTCACGGCTTCGGTGGGGTCGACGGGCGATCCTGCCGGTACGTGCGCGTAGGTCCAGAACGGCCGACGGCCGTCGGCATCGAGCCGGCCGGTATCGGCCAGGTGCGGAAGCGACGCAAGCACCATGGGGAACTCTGCGTGGCGACCGGCCGCGATATCCGCTTCGGCGCTCGCCATTTCCGCTCGGGTGCCGCCCAGGTGCAGGGTCGGCGCTTGCTGCAGGCGCGGGTCAGACCACGGGATGTCGTCGTTGAGCACGAAGTCGACCTTGGCCGCGCCTGCACCGAATTTGTAGCGCTGCAACACTTTTGCGTAGTGCGACGGCATCGCATCGCCGTAGATGCGCAGCAGCGCGGTCGGTGCCGTGTCATAGATCGCGACACCCTCTGGCGGTTCGGTGACTTCGACGCCGGCCGTCAATTCGCCACCGTGCGCCCGCAAATCCTCGATCAGGGCGTCCGGAATGACCTGACTGCCGCCCACCGGTAACGGCCACCCGACCGCATGGGCCAGCGTCGCCAACATCATTCCGGCACCGCTGGACGCCAGAGACGGCAGCGGCGTAATCGCGTGCGCGGCAACGCCAGTGAACAACGCGCGCGCATCCTCACCGGCCAGCGTCCCCCACGCCGGGGTGCCCTGAGCCAGCATGCGCAACCCCAACCGCGCGACGGTGAGCAACGCGCGCGGAACCGAGCGCTTGTCGCCCAGCAGGAATGCCACCACTGCATCGCTGTCTGCCGCGACCGGTCCCAGCAGACGCCGCCAGGACGCGCCGTCGTCCAACTCCGCGCAGGTGCGCTCCAGATCCCGGTAGGCGATCGCCGCGGGCCGCCCGGGTAGCGGGTTGGCGTAGGAGATCTCGGGCACGGCAAGGTTGACGCCCCGGCCGGGCAGATCGAACTCAGCGAAGAACGGCGAGGCCAGTGCCAGCGGGTGTACCGCCGAGCACACGTCGTGCAGGATCCCCGGATAGTCGATGTCGACGGCGCTGCGGGCACCGCCGCCGAAGGTCGGCTGGGCCTCGATGACCTGCACTTTCAGTTCGGCGCGGGCGAGAATGACGGCCGCGGCCAATCCGTTGGGTCCGCTGCCGACGACGGTGACATCCATCTGTGAATTACAGCCGACGACATCCTCGGCGCAAACCGGGCCTACCGGTCAGGCCGAGGTGATGCACAACACCTGGTCGAGGCTCGCGGTCGCCAACCCGGCGGCTGCGGCTCGTCGGCCCAGCTCGGCGAGCGCATCGGGGTCATCGGCACGGATACCGCCGAGGCGGTCCAGTCGTGCGGTGTCGAACATCGCCGGGCCGTGCGCCACCTGCTTGCCCAGCACGTAGCGTCCGGCACCGGGCGCCTGAGACACCATTTCGTCCGTCGCGCTGGCACCGATGAGCTGGTCCGCGTCGGTGAAGTTGACCGCCACCTGCAACACGTGGTCCGCGGCCTCCAACACGCTGGTCAGGCGGGTGATCAGGTTGTCGGCGGCATAGAACCGCCAACCCTGATCCAGATGCAGCCAGAACCGTCCGTAGATCTGGTCCCGGATCTGTGCCAACAGCCCCGCGCGGGACTCCGCGGGAGGGAACGGGCAGAACTCCAGAAACGGATACCGCTCGAGCAGTACCGCGCGGTCGGCCGCAGACAGCCCGGCATCGACCACCAGAAACAGCCCGACCCGCCAGACGTCGGTGCAGCAGTTCAGCAGTGAGTTCAGCGTCACCTCGGTGCCGGCGCGATCCGGCCCGGCGATCAGGCTGAGCGTCACCTCGGCGTGGCGGCGACCGCCCGTCAGCTGCCGCGCCAGCTCACCGGGGTACGCGGCGGCCGCGTCGATCATCCGCGTGGCACTGTTGTCGCAGTTGGCGGCGATGCGTTGCCGATCTTCTTCGGGAACGCCGGGGCGGGCCAGGATTCGCCGCCAGAGTGCGACCGCCTCAGCGTGCTCGCCGATCCACGATGCGCAGACGGCTGCCTCGTCGAGGGCACCCCAGTTGTAGGTGTCCGCGCTGACAGACAACGTGTCCTCGGCGGGAAACGCGATCTCGGCGGCATGCTTGGCGAACAGATAGCCGAGCCGGTAACGCCCGTCGAGGCGGTATCGAAATGCGATGGCGTACAACGGTTCCGCGCGGGTCGGCCGGAACTCCCAGGCCCGCAGGTAGGCGTCTTGCACCTCCGGCCAGGACGCACCCATCGACCACATCGACTCCGCGACCCGGTACATCGATAGGTAGACCTCTTCGGCCCACCCTCCCATGTCGACACGCCTCAGATACCACCTGCGGGCATTCTCGAAATCGCCCAGATCGAAATAGCTTTGCGCCAGATAGAACACCGACCGGGCATCGTCGGGATTGCGTTCGACCTCGGCGAGCAGCAGGTCACGGTCGCTCTCGTATTTCTGTTGCGGGTCGCGGTTGCGCGCTCCGAGGCGGCGAGAATCGATGTAGTAGTCGCCGTCGAGCCGGTCGTGGCTGAAATCGGAGTCCACCATCACGTACTCATGGACCACGCCTTCGTATCGGACCGGTAACCCGTCGCGGAACAGGTTCGGGCGCCAGTACACCTCGGAGCTTTCGCTTTGGCCATACCGGAGCTGGTAGAGGTCATAGCCCAGCTGGCCGAAATCGATAGTGCCCGTGACCTTGTCGTCAGCATCGAGGACCCAGATGTAGTCTCCGCGGCCCTGGGCCAGGGTCAGCGCCTCGGACCTGTTGTGTCCGAAGTTGCGCCACGGTCGCTCGTGCAACTCCCCGGGAATGCCGAGCCGGGCCATGTGATCGCGAATGAGTTCCTGGGTCCCGTCCTCGGAGCCGGTGTCCACGATCACCCAGGAGCTGATGTAGGGCGCGATGTTGTCCAGGGTCTCCTCGATGATCGCCGCCTCGTTGCGGACGATCATGTTGACGCAGATCGCCGGGCGGGTGGGGGAGGACACGGCCGGATCGTACTCAGCAGCGCCGGCGTCGTTCTGGGAATCGGCCGCAGCGATGTCTGGCCGCCGCAA
>NZ_JCALCN010000018.1:0-110419 GCF_059812345.1 Mycobacterium sp. NGS59 | reverse complement strand
CACCATCACCACCATCAGCACCAACACCCGCGACACCGTCGCCGCCCTTGGTGCCGGTGGCGCCCCCACCGGCACCGCCGCTGCCGCCTGCGCCCACCGCACCGGCGTCGCCGCCCTTGCCGCCGGCGCCGCCGTCGAGCACACCGGAAGTCGCGCCGTCCGCGCCGCGGCCACCGTCGCCGGCGGTCCCGGCGTCGCCGCCGGCTCCACCGGTGCCGCCGTTGCCGTCGGCACCCTTGCTGCCGGTAGCGCCACCGGCCTTGCCGCCGGTCCCGCCGGCGCCGCCGTCGCCGCCCTTGCCACCGGCCCCGCCGTTGCCGCCGGAGTTGCCGGCCGCACCGGCAGCCACCGCGTCGGCACCGGTCAGGCCGGCCCCGCCGGAGCCTGCCGCGCCGCCGGCGCCACCGGAGCTCGCCGCCCCGCCGTTGCCGTCCTTGCCCGCACTGGCGCCGGTACCGGCACCGGCCTGGCCGCCGACCCCGCCGTCGCCGCCGCTGCCGCCCTTGCCGCCGGCGCCACCATTGCCACCGGCGAACCCGTGGCCCGCGCTGGCCGCGGTTCCGTCATGACCCTGGCCGGCGGCGCCGCCCGCGCCCGCGGTGCCGGCCGCGCCACCGTTGCCGGCCGCGCCACCACTGCCGGCATTACCGTCCTTGCCGCCACCGGTTCCGCCGCTGCCGGCGTCACCGCCCTTACCGCCGGCCCCACCGTTGCCGCCGTTACCGGCGTTGCCACCGGCCTGCCCCGCCGTACCGGCCCCACTGGTGATCTTGCCGTCGGCACCGCCCACACCGGAACCGCCGGCACCGCCGGCCCCGCCCTGACCACCGGCACCGCCGTTACCGCCCACGGTGCCCGCACCGCTGGCGGTACCACCGGCGCCACCTTCGCCACCACGACCGCCGGCAGCACCGTCTTTACCGCTGGCACCCGCACCGACGCCGTTGTCGCCGTTGGCGCCGGCCGCGCCGTCGCCGCCGGCGCCGCCGTGCCCGCCGTTGGCGCCGTTGCCGTCCACACCGGTCGCGCCCTTGCCGCCGGGTCCGTCTCCACCCGCACCGCCCTGGCCGACCGCGCCAGCGTCGCCGCCCTTACCGCCCGCGCCGCCGTCGAGGACTCCGTTGGCGACCCCGTCGGCGCCCCGACCACCGTCACCGGCGGTGCCCGCATTGCCACCGGCGCCACCGGCTCCGCCGCTGCCGTCCTTGCCGGCGTTGGTGCCCGTTCCGCCGCTGCCGCCCTTACCGCCGGCGCCACCGGTACCGCCGGCACCGCCGTCACCACCGTCGGTTCCGGCCGCACCCGCGGCCGCCGCGTCGGCGCCTTCGAGGCCGGCGCCGCCCGCACCGGCCGCGCCGCCGGCGCCACCGCTGCTGGCGTTGCCGCCGTCGCCGGTCTTGCCGGCAACACCGCCGGTGCCGGCGCCTGCTTGCCCACCGGTACCGCCGTTACCGCCGTTGCCGCCGTTACCTCCAGCACCGCCTTGGCCGCCGGCGTAGCCGTCGCCGCCGTTGCCCACCGTGCCCACCGCACCGGCCGCGCCGATACCGCCCTTGCCGGCGGTGCCGGCGTCGCCACCGTTGCCACCGGCGCCACCGGATCCGGAGTTGCCCGCGTTGCCGCCCTGGCCGGTGCCGCCGGCCGCGCCGCCTTTACCACCGGCGCCACCCTCGCCGCCGCTGCCCGCGTTGCCGCCGGCCGTGCCGGAACCGCCCGCACCGGCGGTCGCGGCACCGTTCTCGCCGTCGAGGCCGTTGCCACCTTTACCGCCGGCGCCACCTTTACCACCGGCGCCGCCGTCACCGCCGACGGTGCCTTTGCCGCCGGCCGCGCCGCCCGCGCCGCCCTCGCCGCCCTTGCCGCCGGCCAGGCCGTCGCCGCCGTGCCCCCCCGCGCCGGCCCCGTCGGCGCCGGTTGCGCCTGTCGCGCCGTCACCACCGGCCCCGCCGGTACCGCCGTTACCGATGCTGCCGCCGGCGCCACCGGCCCCGCCGTCACCGCCGTCGGCGCCGGGAGTCGTCGCGGTGAAGCCCGCACCACCGTTGCCGCCGTTACCGGCCGGCCCGACCACCGAAGCACCGCTCTTCCCGTCGGCGCCGGTGCCGACGGTGCTGCCGTTCAGGCCGCCCTTGCCGCCGCCACCCGCGGTTCCGGCGTCACCGCCGGCGCCACCGGCACCGCCGTCGATATGAGCGGCGTTGCCGTCGGCGCCCGTGCCACCTTCACCGGGCCGCCCGGCCGCACCGCCGTCACCGCCGGTGCCTCCCGCGCCGTCGCCGGCCGCGGCGCCTTTGCCCAGCACCTGTCCGGCCTTGCCGCCGGCGCCACCGTTGCCGCCGGATCCGCCGTCACCGCCGTCGCCGCCCGCCAGACCTGCCTGCCCGGCGGCGGTGCCGTCCTTGCCGTCGATGCCGAGCCCGCCGGTGCCGCCCTTACCGCCCGCGCCACCGGCGCCACCGGCGCCGGCGTTACCGCTGATCGAACCGCCATTACCGCCGACACCGCCGGAGCCACCGCGACCGCCGTCGGTACCGTTGCCGCCGCTGTCACCCGGGTTGGCGCCCGCGGTGCCGTCCGCACCGGCCGCGCCGTTGCCGCCGGCCCCGGCGGCGCCACCGTTGCCGTAGTTGCCGCCGTTACCGCCGTTACCGCCGTTGCCGCCGCTGGCGCCGGCCACGTTGCCGGTCGAGGCGTCATAACCCGCCCCGCCGTTGCCGCCGTTACCGCCGGCGAGGAGGGTCCCGCTGCCGGACTTGCCGTGCGCACCGATGACCGAGCCGTAACCGCCGGTGCCGCCGGCCCCGCCCGCGCCCTGGCTGTTGCCGCCGTTTCCGCCGTTGCCGCCGTGCGGATTGGCCGCGTTGCCGGCCGCGCCGTTGCCGCCGTTGCCCGCGCCGCCGCCGGTGCCACCGTCACCGCCGGCGCCACCGCGCCCGAGAATGCCCGACTCACCGAAGAGCAGACCCCCGCGGCCACCGGCCCCACCATTGCCGCCGTTACCGCCGGTCGCACCGGCCCCGCCGTCACCGCCGTCACCGCCGTCGCCGCCGGGGAAGGTCCCGTCCGCTCCGTTGGCGCCCTGGATCCCGGTGCCGCCCCTACCGCCGATGCCGCCATTGCCGCCGTTGCCGCCGTCGCTGAACAGCAGGCCGCCTCGACCGCCGGTGCCGCCGTCGCCGCCGTGCCCGCCGTTCACACCGAGGGCGCCGATGCCGCCGTTTCCACCGTTGCCGCCAACCCCGCCCTGGCCGTACAGCCAGCCAGCGCTGCCGCCCGCGCCACCGGTGGCGCCGTTGTAGCCGCCGCCACTGGTGCCGCCGGTTCCGCCGGAGCCACCGGTGCCCAGCAACCAGCCGGCATTGCCGCCGCGACCGCCGACACCGCCGATCGCGGCACCGGTCCCACCGGTGCCGCCGGCCCCGCCGGGTCCGTACAGGCCGCCCGAGCCGCCGGCCCCGCCGAGGCCGCCGTTGTCGACGTTGCCGATGCCGCCGACACCCCCGGCGCCACCCGAAGCGCCGGAAAGCCATCCCGCGTCGCCACCGGCACCGCCGCTACCGCCGATGCCCGCGGTGCCGCCCGCACCGCCGGCACCGCCCGCACCGGCGAACAGACCGCCATGACCGCCGGCACCACCGAAGCCGGCTTGACCACCGCCGGACGGACCGGTGCCACCGGCACCACCGGTGCCGCCCGCGCTGATCAGCCAGGCGTCGCCACCGCGTCCGCCGGTACCGCCGTAGCCGGTGGGACTCGTGTTGCCGCCGCCGGCCCCGCCGGCGCCACCGTCGCCGTAGAGCCAACCGCCGGCGCCGCCGGCCGCGCCTGTCCCGCCGTTGGCCCCGATGCCGCCGGCTCCGCCGATCCCGCCGGCGCCGAGTAGCCAGGCACGGCCACCGGCACCGCCGATGCCGCCGGTGCCCAAACCGTTGAGGTTGGCGCCGCCGATGCCGCCGGCGCCGCCGCTGCCGTACAGCCATCCGCCGTTGCCGCCGGCCCCGCCGGCTCCGCCGTTGGCGATCGTCGAGGCCCCGCCGGCCCCGCCGACACCGCCGTGTCCGATCAACCCGGCGTTACCGCCGCGCCCGCCGGCCTGTCCGGCCGCGCCGCCGGCGCCCGCACCGCCGTTGCCCCACAGCAGACCGCCTTCCCCGCCGGCCTGGCCGGGCAGAGTTCCGTTGGCGCCGTCACCGATCAGCGGACGACCGAGCAGCACCTGAGTGGGGGTGTTGATGACTCCGAGCACCGCCTCGCCCAGTCCGGCCAGCGGCGCCGCGTTAGCGGCCTCGGCCAGGGCGTAGGAACCCGCGCCGGCCGACAAGTTCTGCATGAATTCGCTGTGGAAGGCCGCGGCCTGGGCGCTGATGCTCTGATAGGCCTGCCCGTGGGTGCCGAACAGCGCCGCGATGGCGGTGGACACCTCGTCCTGCGCCGCGGCGAGCAGGTTGGTGGTCGAGGCTGCCGCAGATGCGTTGGCCGCTTCCAGAACGGCGCCGATACCGGCCAGGTCCGAAGCCGCGGCATTCAGGACGCTCGGCGCTGCGATGAAGTACGACATAGGAAACCGCCATTTGCTAGGTCACGGCCTGTTAAGGCCGACGTTCGCATGTCCCCCAGTCATGCTGATCATCAAAGCCGATACGAACGATAACTCGACTTGTGTCTAATCAAACTATGTTTCCGTCAAATTCGCCAAAACTCATACAAAAAGTCTCCGAAAGAGCCCGTTGAAGCACTTCGAGAGCGACAATCGGCGGTTTGCAGTGGCCTGCGTCACGCTTCCGCCGGACGGATGATGACTGTCGGTCGTGAACTTGGCGCGTTATCCGGATAGGCCGGCGGTCCCGGGCTGGCCGAAGAACCCGCCGCGGCCGCCGTCGCCACCCGTACCGTCGGCGCCATCGGGGTTGCCTTTGCCACCGGCTCCGCCGACACCGCCGTTGCCGCCGTTGCCGATGAAGGTGGCGTTGCCGCCGTTGCCGCCGCCCCCGCCCGGTCCACCGGCCGCGCCACTCGGGTTCTCGCCGCCGGCACCTCCGGCGCCGCCGACTCCGCCGTTGCCGTAGATGAACCCGCTGTTCCCGGCCGCTCCGCCGTGGCCGCCGGCCGCACCGACTCCGGCGACGCCACCGCCACCGGCTCCGCCGGACCCACCGGCACCACCATGGCCGAGCAGCAGGGTCGATGCGCCGTTACCGCCGGCCCCACCGGCCCCGCCGGCCGACAATTGCCCGCCGGTTCCGCCGTAGCCGCCGGCCCCGCCGGCCGCACCGTTGCCGTAGAGGAACCCGCTGCCCCCGGCGTGACCGCCCTGACCACCGGTTCCGCCCGAGGTTCCGGCCCCGGCCTGGCCTCCGGTCCCGCCGCTGCCGCCGGCGCCGCCGCTGCCGAGCAGTACCGCCGTGCCACCGTTGCCGCCGGTACCGCCGGCGCCGCCGGTCGCACCGGCGATCCCGACACCGCCGGAGCCGCCGTGCCCTCCGGCACCGCCGCGACCCCAGATCCACCCGGCGTCACCGCCGGCACCGCCACCGCCGCCGTTGCCGTAACCGGCCGCCGCGACCAACCCGCCGCCTCCGGCTCCGCCGTCGCCACCGAACCCGAACAGGATCCCGGCGTCGCCGCCGTTGCCGCCGTACCAGCCGTTCCCGTCGGCGATGGCGGCGATTCCGCCGCTACCGGCACCACCGTGACCGCCGCTGCCGAGCAGCCAGGACCGGCCGCCGTTACCGCCGTGGGACGGAAGCTCGAAGCCGCCGTCGCCGCCGTTGCCGCCGTCGCCGAACAGCAGGCCACCGTTGGCGCCCGGACGCCCGGTGCCGCCGTCGCCTCCGTGGCCGATCAGGAACCCGGCCCGGCCGGCGGTCCCACCGATCACGCCGGTGCCGCCGTCGCCGCCACTGCCGAACAACCAGGCGTTGCCGCCGCCGCCGCCGATCCCGTCGCCGATACCGGCCACCCCGGTGCCGCCGTTGCCGCCGTCGCCGCCGCAGCCGAACAGGAATCCGCCGGTGCCGCCGTTGGCGCCGTTGGCGGCCAGCCCGCCGCCGGGGGCGCTACCGCCGCTGCCGCCGTGGCCGCCGTGGCCGAGCAGCCAGGCGCTGCCGGCGGTGCCGCCGCTGCCCGCGGCGCCGGTGGCGAAGGCGGTCGAGCCGCCGGCGCCGCCGGACCCGCCGGAGCCGATCAACACCCCGCCGTTGGCTGCGGTACCACCGGCACCGCCGTCACCGCCGACGCTGGATCCTCCGGCTCCGCCGCTGCCGCCGTTGCCGAGCAGCCAGGCGTTGCCGCCGGTGCCGCCAGCCCCGCCGTTTCCGCTGCCGCCCAGGCTGTGGCCGCCGGCCCCGCCTGCTCCGCCGCTGCCGATCAGCAGTCCGCCGGTGGCTCCGGCGCCACCCGCCCCGCCGTACCCGATCGAGCTGGTGCCGCCCGCGCCGCCGCTACCACCCGGGCCCAGCAACCAGGCCGCGCCGCCGGCGCCGCCGGCTCCGGCGTCGGCACCCAGGCTGTTGCCGCCGTTGCCACCGTTGCCGCCGTGACCGGCCAGCCAGGCGTTGCCGCCGACTCCCGCGGCGCCGCCGGCGCCGGTACCGGTGGCGTTACCGCCGTTGCCGCCGGCCCCGCCGTGGCCCAGGAACAGCGAATTGCCGCCGTCACCGCCCGCGCCGGCAGCGCCCAGACCTGCGGAGTCTCCGCCATTCCCGCCGAAGCCGCCGGGGCCCAGCAGCCATGCATTGCCGCCGTGGCCGCCGGCGCCACCGGTCCCGCTGCCGCTGGCGTTGCCGCCGTTGCCGCCGTGACCTGCGTGGCCCCACAGCAGACCGGAGCCGCCGCCGTCCCCGCCGGCCGCACCGGCGCCGCTGGCGCTGGACCCGCCGGCACCGCCGAACCCACCACTGCCGATCAGGCGTGCGCTGCCACCGAGACCGCCCAGGCCACCCGCTCCCAGGCCGCCGGTGTTGGCGCCGCCGGCCCCGCCCGCACCGCCGTTACCCCACAGCCAGCCGCCGTTGCCGCCGGCGCCGCCGAACCCGCCGGTGCCGGTCGGCGAAGCCCCGCCCGCACCGCCCACGCCACCGTTGCCGATCAACCCGGCCGACCCACCGGCCCCGCCGGCCTGACCGGCCGCACCGGAACCGCCGCGGCCGCCGTTGCCGTACAGATACCCGCCAGGCCGGCCGGCGGCACCGGTTCCGTCCAGGCCGTCGGCGCCGTCGCCGATGATCGGACGTCCGAACAAAGTCTCGGTGGGCCAGTTGATCAGGTCGATCAAGGGCTGCAGCGGACCGGCGGCGGCCGTCTCGGCCAGCGCATACGAGTTCGCGCCGGCCGCCAGCGCCCGCAGGAACTGGGCCTGGAAGGCCTCCGCCTGTGCGCTGATGCTCTGGTAGGCCTGCCCGTGGGTGGCGAACAGCGACGCGATGGCGGTGGAGACCTCGTCCTGCGCCGCGGCGAGCACGTTGGTGGTCGAGGCTGCCGCTGCGGCATTGACCGTTTCCAGCGTGGCGCCCAGACCGGCCAAGTCGGAAGCCGCGGCACTCAGCACGTCCGGCGCTGCAAGAAGATACGACATCGGGGAACCATCCACTAGCTGGGTCACGAACCTGTTCAGGCCGCGTTTACATGTCCCCCGGTCATGCTGGTCGGCAAAGCCGATACGAACGATAACTTGATTTCCGTCAAAACAAACTGCATTCCCGTCAAAAACTTAGAAATCATCCGGATAGTCTCTGCATACTGGCACTTCTTGTACCCCAGTCGGTCGCGCAGGACCGGCCCCGCGCCCACCTCCAGCGGGATGCGCGCAACCATGGTGTGGTGAGTGTCCAATGGGCCGGCAGCGGGCTGGCCTGCCTGACCGGTCCGGCCGACGGGCCACCCGACTTCTCCCGGGCGGCCGTGTTGGACCGCGCCAGCCAGATCGCCCCCGACGCGGCCACGTTGCTGACCGGGCGGGCCGCACTGCTGGGTCTGACCCGCGCCGGTCGGGTGTCGGCCGGCGGTGCCACCCGGCTGCTCGCGGCCCGCGACGGTTGGTGCGCGCTCACCCTGTCGCGTCCCGACGACGTCGCCGCCGTTCCCGCGCTGCTGTGCGTCGACGTGCCGCCCGCCGACCCGTGGCCGCCACTGGGCCGCTGGGCCGAGGCGCGGCCGGTGAGCGAGATCCTTGAGCGCGCCGAACTTCTCGACCTTCCCGCCGCCGCACTGGGCGAGGCCGCCGCCGCGCCGCCGGTGGTGCGTCGCATCGCACCGCGGGTGTCGGCGCGCTCGCCCGCCGGACTGTTGGTCGCCGATCTGACGTCGATGTGGGCCGGCCCGCTGTGCGGTCGGCTGCTGGCCCGGGCCGGGGCCACCGTGGTCAAGGTGGAAAGCCCCGCCCGCCCGGACGGGACCCGGGCCGGCAACCGGGTCTTCTTCGACTGGATCAACGGCGCCAAGCTGTCCTACTGCCTGGATTTCGACCGCCACAGCGTCGAGCTGCGCGAGTTGCTGACGGCCGCCGATGTCGTCCTGGAGGGATCCCGGCCCGACGGACTGGCGCGACGCGGACTCGGGCCCGACGACCTGGCCCCGCGGGCCGGACGGATCTGGCTGCGGATCTCCGGGCACGGCGCAGGGTCCCGGCGTCCGGCGTTCGGCGACGACGCCGCGGTGGCCGGCGGGCTGGTGGGTCGCGGGCCGGTGTTCTGCGGCGACGCGATCGCCGATCCGCTCGCCGGGTTGGAGGCGGCGCGCGCGGTGACCGATTCGCTGCAGCGTGGCGGCGGGGAGTTCATCGAGGTCGCGATGGCCGCCGTCGCCGCGACCTACGCGGCACTCCCGGCCAGCGCGGCGGAGTCGGACCTGCCCGCCGCACCGCCGCGGCCACCGGTGGTGACGACGGCGGCCGCCGACCTCGGTGCCGACAACGACGCCGTCCGCCGCCTGGTCGCCGAAAGGTTCCGCGTGCCATGTTGACGTCGCCATGTTGATCCAGAGGGCGACCCTGTTGAACGGCAACAGCGTCGACATCCGGGTGAGCGCGCGCATCGAAGAGGTCGGCACGGCGCTGCGGCCCCGACCGGGGGAGGGGGTGCTCGACGCCGGCGGCGGGACGGTACTGCCCGGACTGCACGACCATCACGTCCATCTGCGCTCGGCGGCCTCAGCGCTGGACTCGCTGTCCGTCGGTCCGCCCACGGTGCATACCAAAGAGCAACTGGCGCAGGCATTGTCGACGGCCGTGCCGGGACCCGACGGCTGGATTCGCGCCGTCGGCTACCACGAATCGGTTGCCGGCGAACTCACCCGCGCCACGCTGGACGCCGTGCTGGCGCACGTGCCGCTGCGTGTCCAGCACCGCAGCGGCGCCCTGTGGGTGCTCAACTCGGCGGCGTTGGGGCGCGTCGGGCTGGCCGCGCATCCCGACGGCCGGCTGCGCAGCGCCGACCCGTGGACGCAGGCGCTGGCGCGGCGCGAGACCGATCTGGCCGAACTGAGCCGCCGGATCTCCGCGCGGGGCGTCACCGGGGTCACCGACGCCACCCCGGACATCGACGCCGGCGACTTGATCTCGCTGATGATGGCGCATCGCAACGGCGAGTTCCGACCGGGCGTGCGGCTGCTGTCACCGGGCAAGAGGATCCTGCACGACGACCGACTGGACCTCTACGCCCTGACCGGGTGGATCGCCGAGCGGCACGGGCTGGGTCAACCGGTCGCCGTGCACTGTGTGACGGCGGCCCAACTGGTGGTGACCATCGCCGCGTTGCGGGCGGCAGGCAGTCATCCGTTCGACCGGATCGAACATGCCGCCGTGGTGCCCGACGACAACCTCGCCGACCTGGCCGAGCTGGGCGTCACGGTGGTGACGCAGCCCAACTTCGTCGCCGAGCGCGGCGATCAGTATCTGTCCGACGTCCCGGTCCACGAACACGACCAGCTCTGGCGGGTCGCCTCGTTGCTGCAGGCCGGCATCCCGGTGGCGCTCTCCACCGACATGCCGTTCGGCAGCGGTGACCCCTGGGCGGCGATGCGGGCCGCGGTATCGCGCGCCACGCCCAGCGGGGCGGTGCTCAATGCGGCCGAATCCGTCTCGGCGCGAACCGCTTTGACGATGTTCCTGGGTTGGCCCGATCGTCCCGACCGGCCGCGGACCGTCGAGATCGGGGAGCCGGGAGACCTGTGCGTGCTCTCCGAGCCGCCCGAGGTGGTGCTGGCGGAGTTGGATGCCGCGTTGGTGGCGGCCACCCTGATCAAAGGCGAACTCGTCTACTTCGCGACGTGACCCGCCAGCGCAGGTCGCAGCGCGTCACACTGCATGGCGAAAAACTGTTGTGACACACCAACTTTCGGTGCCACCAAGTCGAATCCGTGGAACGCGCCCGGAATGGTTTCGAGCCGGCACGGCACCCCGGCCTCGGTGAGCCGTCGCGCATATTCGACGTCCTCGTCGTGGAACAGGTCGTGGGTGCCGACCCCGATCCATGCCGGCGGCAGCCCGCTCAGGTCGGCGCGCCGTGCCGGGACGGCGATCTGCGGGTCCGCGGTGCCCAGATAGGAGTCCCAGCCGAACCTGTTGGCCGCCGGGTCCCACAACCGGAAATTCGGGCTGGCCGGCGACGACGCGCTGCGATCGTCCAGCATCGGGTAGACCAGCAGCTGGAACACCGGCGTGATCTCGCCGCGGTCGTGGGCGAGCAACGCCAACGCCGCCGCCAGACCACCGCCGGCGCTGGCGCCCCCGATCGCCACCCGGTCGGGATCCACCGCGGGCAGCCCGGCCAGCCAGGTCAGCGCCGCATAGCAATCTTCCAGCGGCGCCGGGTAGGGATGTTCGGGCGCCAGCCGGTATTCCACCGAGGCGACGGTGATGCCCAGGGCCCTGCTGAACCCCAGGCAGATCCGGTCGTCCTGCTGCGCCGAACCGAACAGGTACCCGCCGCCGTGAATCCACAACAGCGCCGGCGCGGCCCCGGTGACCCCGACCGGCCGGTACAGCCGGACACCCACCCCGGAGGGCAGCGTGAGCACCTCGATGTCGCGGGGCACGCGGCTCAGCCGGGTGCGCAGCCCGGTCAGGCCGCGCATCGCCCGCAACGTCCGGGGACTGACCAATCGCGACGGCGCCAGGCGGGCGATCCGGCGCAGGTCGGGGTGGACGGCAACGTCTGGGGCATCGGCCATCGGTCCAGTATCCAGTTCCGCCCAACCTAGCGGGCCGGGGTACCGAATCACTTCGGTGAGCCTTTTACCGACGGTGAGCGAAACCGTTGACAGCGGGCGGTGTAGAGCGCTCGGGAACGGGGTACCGGGTGGGTGCCGGGAGCGGCGGATGTTGCCGGCGAGCGGCGCGTCTTCGCGCGACGTGGTCGAGCGAGTGCGAGGAGCGTGACGATGCTGGGGCAACTGTACGACCGTGCGCTCGGTGGTGAGCGATGTTGGATCCGCCACGACGACGACGACGGCGAGGTGTGTCAGCTGCCGGCCCAGCGTTGGCTCAGCGACCGGGTTCCCGACGCTTGTGACGACGCGTTCGACGACGCGGTCGCCCGGATGTGTGACGGCCCGACCATCGAATTGGGTTGCGGCCCGGCACGATTGGTGGCGCGGCTGGTTCAGCTCGGTATCCCCGCGCTGGGTATCGACCGGTCGGCGACGGCGATCCGGCTGGCCGCTTGTGGCGGTGCCCCGGCCATTCTGGGCGACGTGTTCGATCCACTGCCCGGCATCGGGCGCTGGCAGACGGTGCTGTTGGTGGACGGCAACGTCGGCCTGGGCGGGGATCCGCGCCGCATTCTGGGCCGGGCCGCGCAGCTGTTGCGCCGCGGTGGTCGCTGCGTCGCCGAGTTCGACGTCCGCGCCATCGGCGTCCAGGGCCGCCGGGTCCGACTGGAGTCGGGTCGCGAGGTCGGGCCGTGGTTCCGCTGGGCATCGGTCGGGGTGGACAGCGCCGCAGCGCTGGCCGCGCAGGTCGGTTTCAGCCTGACCGGGGTCTCGGTGATCGGCGGGCGAGCGGTCGCGACGTTGACGCTGAGATGACCCGGATCCGTTGCCGCACAATCTCGCCGCACTCTGTCGCGCCGAGATTTGCAGGTCGGTAGGTTTTCAGTCGAACTTCGGCTGCAGAGATTCGATGTGGCTCAGAAAAGATAGGGATTCGATGTTTTCCGCTGCCCGACCGCGACCCCCCGGGAATGCTGGGTTATTACCCGGCGGTAGGGGTACGCTCCCCTCCATGACGGCGACTGGACAGTCCAAATCCTGCGTCAAGCGGTTCCTGCGCGCCAGTCCTGCGGACCGGCTGCTGGCATTGACCCGCGCAAGTGCATCGCTGCCGGTGATCGGCAAACGCCTCGAGCCGCTGGGCACCGTCGCGGCCATGAGCGTGTGGGGCATGCGGATCGCGCCGGAACTCGTGTCGGAATCAGCCAAGAGCTGGTTTTCCTCCGGCGGTGGTGACGTACGCCGACAGGACCGGGAAAGCACCCACGAGGTGTCCATCGCGGCCCTGCGCGGCACGGTGTCGGCGGCCGAACTGGACCTGGAGTGGCCCGTCGCGGACCGCACGCCGCCGGTCTGGGCGGCGCTGCGCGGCAGCCGGTTCCTGCACCGCCGTGGCGTGCACTACGGCGACAATCCCGCCCAGAAGCTCGACGTGTGGCGCCGTGCGGATCTGCCTGTCTCGCCCGCCCCGGTGTTGATCTTCGTGCCCGGCGGCGCCTGGGTGCACGGCAGCACCACGATGCAGGGCACCGCCCTGTTGTCCCGGCTGGCCGAGCAGGGCTGGGTCTGCCTGGCCATCAACTACCGGGTCTCGCCGCACAACCGCTGGCCCAAGCACATCACCGACGTCAAGACCGCGATCGCCTGGGCACGTGCCAACGTCGACAAGTTCGGCGGCGACCGCAATTTCATTGCCGTCGCAGGTTGTTCGGCGGGTGGGCATCTGGCCGCGCTGGCCGGGCTGACCGCCAACGACCCGAACTTCCAGGCCCCGCTGCCCGAAGGTGCCGACAGCTCGGTGGACGCCGTGGTGGGGATCTACGGGCGCTACTGCTGGGAGGATCGTTCCACTCCCGAGCGGGAGCGGTTCGTCCAGTTCCTGGAGCGCGTGGTGGTGCAGCGCTCGATCGACCGTCGCCCCGAGGTGTTCCGGGACGCCTCGCCGCTGGCGCGCGCGCACCGAAATGCGCCGCCGTTCTTGGTGATTCACGGCAGCAGGGACAGTGTGATCCCGGTGGCTCAGGCCCGCAGCTTCGTCGAGCGGCTGCGTTCGGTGTCGGCCTCGCTGGTCAGTTACGTGGAGTTGCCGGGGGCGGGCCACGGTTTCGACATGCTCGACGGCCACCGTGCCGGCGCGATGGCGCACGCCACGGCGTTGTTCCTCAACCAGGTGCACCGCACCCGCACGCAGTTCGCCCAAGAGGTCATCTGACAGCGCTACGCTCACTCAATGAAGAGGGGACTGCGGTGAAACGGCTCACCGGCTGGGACGCGGTGCTGCTGTACAGCGAGACGCCGAATGTGCACATGCACACCATCAAAGTCGCGATCATCGAATTGGACCCGGACAGACGTGGATTCACCGTCGACGCCTTCCGCCAGGTCATCGCCAGCCGGATGGACAAGCTGGTACCGCTGGGTTATCAGCTGATCGACGTCCCGTTCAAATTCCATCACCCGATGTGGCGGGAGAACTGCGAAGTCGACTTCACCTATCACGTCCGGCCGTGGCAGCTGAGTGCCCCCGGGGGCCGTCGTGAGCTCGACGAGGCGATCGGCGAGATCGCCAGCACACCGCTGGATCGCACCCGGCCACTATGGGAGATGTACTTCGTCGAGGGCCTGGCCAACGACCGGATCGCGGTGGTGCTCAAAATCCATCACGCCCTGGCCGACGGGGTCGCCTCGGCGAACCTGATGGCGCACGGCATGGACATGATGCCGACCCCGCAAAGCTCTTCCTACACAACCGATCCGGCGCCCACCAGGCGCGAACTGATCAGCACGGCGTTCGTCGACCACATGCGCCACATCAAACGCATCCCGGGCACCTTCGCCTACACCGCCCAAGGCATCCGGCGGGTGCGCAGCAGCTCGTACAAGTTCTCCACCAAGCTCACCCGCCCGATCGACCCGCCCCCGTCGTTCATGAACCACAAGATCACCCCGGAGCGCAGGTTCGCCACCGCCACACTGGCGCTGGCCGACGTCAAGGAGACCGGTAAGAAACTCGGCGCGACGATCAACGACATGGTGTTGGCCATGTCCAGCGGCGCCCTGCACAACCTGCTGTTGCGCTACGACGGCAAGGCCGAGCCGTTGCTGGCGTCGGTGCCGGTCAGTTATGACTTCTCCCCGGAACGGATCTCGGGTAACCAGTTCAGCGGGATGATGGTGGTGCTGCCGACCGACCTGGACGACCCGCTGGAACGGGTGCGCGCCGCCCACGACAACGCCGTCTCGGCCAAGGAGAGCCACCAGTTGCTGGGACCGGAGTTGATCAGCCGCTGGGCCGCCTACTGGCCGCCCACGGCAACCGAAGCCATGTTCCGGTGGCTGTCGGGCCGCGACGGGCAGAACAAGGTGCTGAACCTGAACATCTCCAACGTGCCCGGGCCCCGCACCCGCGGCCAGGTGGGCGGCGCGCTGGTCACCGAGATCTACTCGGTGGGCCCGCTGACCGCCGGCAGCGGCCTCAACATCACCGTGTGGAGCTACGTCGACCAACTCAACATCTCGGTCCTGTCCGACGGATCGACCCTGAAAGACCCGCACGAGGTGACCGGGGCGATGATCGCCGAGTTCGTCGAAATACGTAGGGCCGCAGGGATTTCCGAGGAACTGACCGTCGTCCCGGAGGCGATGGCGCCGGCCTGAACCGACGTTACACACACCGGCCGATTCGTCACGCGCACCGGCGGCTACCATCTGCACTGTGAGCGACGAAGCCAACGAACCCGAGGTCCTGGTCGAACAGCGCGACCGGATCCTGATCATCACCATCAACCGGCCCCGGGCCAAGAACGCCGTCAACACCGCCGTGGCCCACGGGCTTGCCGACGCCATGGACCGTCTCGACGGCGACGCCGGCCTGTCAGTGGCGATCCTCACCGGTGCCGGCGGCTCGTTCTGTGCGGGCATGGACCTCAAGGCGTTTGCCCGCGGCGAACTGCCCATCGTCGAAGGCCGCGGCATGGGCTTCACCGAGCGACCCCCGGACAAGCCGCTGATCGCGGCGGTCGAGGGTTACGCCCTGGCCGGCGGTACCGAGCTGGCCCTGGCCACGGATCTCATTGTGGCGGCGCGGGATTCGGCGTTCGGCATCCCGGAGGTCAAGCGCGGTCTGGTGGCCGGCGGCGGGGGACTGCTGCGGCTGCCCGAGCGCATCCCGTATGCCATCGCCATGGAGTTGGCGCTCACCGGTGACAGCGTCTCGGCCGAGCGCGCGCACGAGTTGGGTCTGGTCAACGTGCTGGCCGAACCGGGTGGCGCGCTGGATGCCGCGGTGGAGCTGGCCGAGAAGATCGCCGCCAACGGACCGCTGGCGGTGGCCGCGACCAAGCGGATCATCGTGGAATCGCGCAGCTGGAGCCGCGAGACGATGTTCGCCGAACAGACCAAGATCCTGGGTCCGGTGTTCGCCTCCAACGACGCCAAGGAAGGCGCCATCGCCTTCGCCGAGAAGCGCCCGGCGCGCTGGACGGGTACCTGAGCACCCGCGACCCGCGGCCGGGGGCCCCTGGCACCCATCAGTTACACTACGGGCAAGATTTGTAAAGGGCGGGGCTGCGGAGAAGGATCGAGGATGAGCGTTTCGTTGCTTCTCGAGATGGCTGCGTCGAGCAACCCTGACCGCACCGCCGTGGTATCCGGCGAGCTGCGCCTGACGACGCAGCAGCTCAGCGACCTGGCCGACGGCGGCGCCGGCGTCATCGCGACATCGGGCGCCCAGCACGTCGTCTACGTCGGCACTGGCGGCGCGATGCTGCCGCTGCTCATCTTCGCCAGCGCCCGCGCCGGCTTGGCCTTCACCCCGATCAACTACCGACTGTCCGCCGACGGCATCCACGCCCTCATCGACCGGCTGCCCGACCCCCTGGTGGTCGTCGACGAGCGCTACCGGGAGATGCTCGGGGACGGGTCGAAGCGGCTGGTCACCTCCGACGATTTCGTGGCCGCCGCCCGCACCGCAGAGCCCGCCGCGGAATTCGCCGATCCGGACTCGGTCGCGATCGTGCTGTTCACCTCGGGCACCACGTCGGCGCCCAAGGCCGTCGAGCTCACCCACAACAACCTGACCAGCTACGTGATGGGGACGGTGGAATTCGAGTCGGCCGCACCCGAGGACGCCGCGTTGATCTGCGTGCCGCCCTACCACATCGCCGGCGTCGGGGCCGCGTTGTCCAACTTGTACGCGGGCCGAAAGATGGTGTACCTGCCCAACTTCGACGCCCACGAGTGGGTGCGGTTGGCCGACGACGAGAAGGTCACCACCGCGACGGTGGTGCCGACCATGCTGGACCGCATCGTGACCGTGCTGGAGACCGGCAAGCATCGCCCGGCCGCGTTGCGCAACCTGGCCTACGGCGGTTCGAAGGTGGGGCTACCACTGGTCCGCCGGGCCCTCGAGTTGTTGCCGGGAGTCGGATTCGTCAACGCCTACGGCCTGACGGAGACCAGCTCGACGATCGCCGTGCTCACCCCCGACGACCATCGGGACGCGATGAGCGCCACCGATCCCGCAGTGGCCAGGCGACTGGGCTCGGTGGGACGGCCGGTGCCCGGCATCGAGCTGCAGATCCGCGACGAGGACGGCACGGTGCTGGGACCCGGCCAAACCGGTGAGCTGTTCGTGCGGGGCGACCAAGTGTCGGGCCGCTACACCGGGATCGGCTCGGTGCTCGACGAGAACGGCTGGTTCCCCACCAAGGACATCGCCGCCCTCGACGACGACGGCTTCCTGTTCATCGGCGGCCGCAGCGACGACACCATCATCCGCGGTGGCGAGAACATCGCGCCCGCCGAGCTGGAAGAGGTGCTGATCGAGCATCCGCACGTGCACGACGTGGCCGTGGTCGGGGTCGAGGATCCGCAGTGGGGCCAGGCCATCGTGGCCGTGGTGGTGCCGCGCGCCGGTGCCGAACCCGACCCCGACGAACTGCGCGAGTATGTCCGAAAGAGTTTGCGGGGGTCGCGTACTCCGGATCGAGTAGTGTTTCGCGACGAGCTGCCGACCACCGCCACCGGCAAGATACTTCGCCGGGAGATCATCGAAAACCTAGCAGGGGCGCAATCATGATCAAGAACGGAACCCGCCTGGCCAGCCAGGTGTGTGACACCCAAGTCATCGTCGTCCGCAGCGCCGACAGCCTCGACGACCTGCGCTGCGGCGGCGCACCGATGGTCGAGATGGGTGGTGAGCGTTCGGGGGAGATCGACCCGGAGTTCGCCGACGGCAGCGTGATGGGCAAGCGCTACGTCGACGAAACCGGTGCCGAGTTGCTCGTCACCAAACCGGGCCAGGGCAGTCTCAGCGTCGGCCAGACCAAACTGGCGCTCAAAGAGGTCAAGCCGCTGCCCGCCAGCGACTGACTAGCGCTGCTCGCCCAACCCGGTGCGGCGCACGAATTCCCTTGCCTTGAACAGGAATTCGAGCTGATCGGCGACCTCGCGCAGGGGTGTCGCGGTGCGCGTCGAGCGGCACAGCATGATGGCGCCTTCCAGGGCGGCGATCGACGTCACGGCCAACGACGCCGCGCCGTGTTCGTCAAAACCGTCGGCGACGAAAGCGCGGGTCATCGCGCCACACCAGCGGTCCAGGATCTCGCCGGCCTCGGCCTTCAGTTCGAGTTCGTCGTCGGCTGACCCGAGCGCGGCGGCGGCCACCGGGCAGCCGGCCGTGAATCCGCCCTCGTTGAGCAGATGTTCCCAGAACTCGACGAACTCGCGCAGCAGGGCGCGGGCGCCACGCTCGGCGGCGCGGTCGATGACGGAGGTGATCGAGTCGCCGGCGTAACGCAGCGCCTCGGTCAGGATCTGGTTGCGGCCGTCGGGAAAGTGGTGGTACACCGAACCCCGCGGAGCGCCGCTGCGGGCGAGTACGGAGTCGATGGTGACCCCGGCGGCGCCGCGCTCACGCATCACTTCAGCGGCGCTGACCAGCATTTTGTCCCGGGTGCCGCCCCGCTTCGTGGTGGCCGGCGTCATGCGGCGTGCGACGGCTCGGGTGCGGGTCCGCCCGAGGCCCAGTGCAGGTGGCGCGGGGTGAGCCGGGGCCGTCTGCGACGCAGGTCGGGCAACTCACGCTTGTATCGGAGGCCGGCGATGTTGAGCTCGATAATCCACATGGTTTCTCCCGGCAGTGCTCTCATGCGCCCTGTCGCCCGCATGTTGGAGGCTGTGGCCCATGAATATGTTAAGTATCATATAAGACGGTCGTTTAGTAAGCAACTGCTCACTATCTAACTGTGACTTACGCCGCATCCAGTTGGAAAGAATCAGTAATGTCTCTATGTACTATTGCATAATCCATAAAACTACCGTTCAATGGGCCGATGACAACCGTGTCTCTCGAGCGGGATGGCCATGTCCTGCTGATCGGCCTGAACCGACCGCACAAGCGCAACTCCTTCGACCGGGCATTGCTCGCCGACCTGTCCCGTGCCTACGCGCTGCTGGAATCGGACGACGAGCTGCGCGCCGGCGTACTGTTCGCCCACGGCGAGCATTTCACCGCCGGACTGGACCTGGTCGACGTCGGCCCGGGCATCGCCGCCGGGGAATCGCCGATGCCCGAGGACGGGCGCGACCCGTGGCGGCTGGACGGCTCCTGGACCACTCCACTGATCGCCGTCGCGCACGGCTGGTGCATGACGCTGGGCATCGAGCTCCTGCTGGCCGCCGACATCCGCATCGCCGCCGCCGGAACCCGGTTCACGCAGCTGGAAGTGCAGCGCGGCATCTATCCGTTCGGCGGCGCGACCATCCGGCTGCCCCGCGAAGCGGGTTGGGGCAACGCGATGCGCTGGCTGCTCACCGGCGACGAGTTCGACGCCGCCGAAGCGCACCGCATCGGTCTGGTCCAGGAGGTGGCCGACGACGGCGCGGCCGCGTTGGGGCGGGCCCGCGAGATCGCCCGGACCATCGCCGAGCACGCCGCGCCGCTGGGAGTGCGGGCCACGCTGGCCTCCGCGCAGCTTGCCCGCGCCGAAGGTGAGGCCGTTGCCATCGAGCGGCTGCGGCCCGTGGTCACCGAGTTGTTCGCCAGCGCGGACGCCGCCGAAGGCGTGCGGTCGTTCGTCGAGCGTCGCCGGGCCCACTTCCGGGGTTGCTAGCTTCGCGCGGTCTCGAAAACCGTTGTCTCGCAGAAGTTGTGGATTACCCCGAGCCACATTTATTGCGTTCGTTCCCCGAGGGTGCTTGACTGGTTGATGCTGAGAGGGTGCTCAGCATCGCGTCTAAAGCTGAGACCGATCTGTCTGCGCAGTTCGTCCGGGGGGCAAAGGTGCGTGAAGCCGAGACATGGGCAATACCGGCACGATTCGCTCGGGGCTGGCATTGCCTGGGCCTGGAACGGGATTTCAGCGACGGCCAGCCGCACGCGGTCGACGCGTTCGGCACCAGGCTGGTGGTGTTCCAGGACAGCCGCCGTCAGTTGCGCGTCCTCGACGCCTACTGCCGCCACATGGGCGGCGACCTGAGTCGTGGTTCGGTGAAAGGCGATGCGGTCGCATGCCCGTTTCACGACTGGCGATGGAACGGTGCCGGTCGCTGCGAGTTGGTGCCGTACGCCAAACGCGTCCCGAAGCTCGCTCGCACGCGGGCGTGGACGACCTGCCAGCGCAACGGTTTGCTTTTCGTGTGGCACGACCACGAGGGCAATCCCCCACCTGCGGACGTGGAGATTCCTCGCATCGACGAAGTCTCGACCGATGACTGGACCGACTGGTCGGTGAAGGGCTGGCTGATCGAGAATTCGCACAGCCGCGAGATCGTCGACAACCTGGCCGACACCGCGCACTTCTTCTATGTCCACGACGGGTTTCCTACCCGCTTCAAGAATGTGTTCGAGGGACACGTCGCCAGTCAGTACCTGACCAACCGTGGTCGCGGTGACACAAACCTGGGACCGGGGTTCGCGAAGTCTGTCCTGCAGAGCGAATCGTCTTACTACGGACCGGCTTACGTGGTCACATTTCTGCACAACAACTACAGCGGTTATCGCACCGAGGCGATCCTGATCGCCTTTCACTACCCCGTGGACCACGACTCGTTCATGGTGCATTCCGCTGTCTCGGTGCAGAAACCGCAGGGCCTCGACGAGCAGACCACCGCCAAACTCGCCCATATGGTCGCCGACGGCGTCACGGCCGGGTTCGAGCAGGACATCGAAATCTTCAAGCACAAGGCCAAGATCGACGATCCGCTGTTGTGCGACGAGGACGGCCCGATCAGCCAGTTGCGTCGCTGGTATTCGCAGTTCTACGTCGACGTCGCCGACATCACGCCGGAGATGACGGCGCGCTTCGAGTACGAACTCGATACCAGCTACCCCGTCTCGGTGTGGACCCGCGAGGTGGCGGACAACGTGGCCCGTCAATCCATGGCTGCTGCCGGCGTTTCCGCAACTCAGACCTAGGAGTCAGGCGTGCACAGGCTCGGTGGGTTCGACGCGACCATGCTGTTGTTCGAAAGTTCGGTGCAGCCCATGCACGCGTGTTCGCTTGCGGAACTGGACACTTCGACCATGCCGCAGGGATACAGCTTCGAAGCATTCCGCGACATGCTGGCGCAGCGGACCCACGCGTTGCCGGAGTTCCGCGCGAAACTGGCCGACAGCGCGCTGAATCTGGATACCCCGGTGTGGGTGGAGGATTTCGACTTCGACATCGATCGGCACGTGCACCGCATCGAGTTGCGCGCCCCGGGTGGTCGCCGTGAATTGTCCGACGTGGTAGCGCATTTGGCCGCCACCCCGCTGGACCGCTCCAGACCGCTCTGGGACATCACGCTGGTAGAAGGCGTGTCGGGGGCCGACGCGCAGACTCGGATCGCCGCCGTCATCCGAACGCACCACGTCTTCGCCGACGGCTTGACTGCTGGGAATCTGTGGGCTCAGTTGTATGCGGCGGATGCGGTTACGGCACCGGCGCATCACGTCGAGGGCTTCGGGGACATCAGCAGGCGACAGATCGCGGTCGACGGGTTGGCGCGATTAGTCCGCCGACCGTGGTATCTGGTCTCTCGCGTCGTGCCCGCGATGTTCCTGGCCCTGCTCCGGACCATCGTCCGGGTCGCGCGCGGACGGGCGATGTCGGCACCGTTCACGGCTCCGCGAATCCCGTTCAACGGCAACCTCACTGAGCGGCGGACCATTGCCTACACCCGGCTGGACCTGCAGGACGTCAAGGCCGTCAAGGACCGGTTCGGGGTCAAGGTCAACGACGTGCTGTTGGCGGTGGTGGCCGGTGCCGCGCGCGAGTTCCTACTCGCCAGATCCGCTCTGCCGGATGCCCCGCTGATCTCGTTGATCCCGATGTCGGTCTACGAGGAGAGCAGTCCCAGCCGTAACCAGTTCGCGCCGATATGGTCGAGTCTGCACACCGACATCAGCGATCCGGGGGAACGGCTGCGGGCGATCGCCGCTTCGAGCGCGATTGCCAAGGAACACAGTTCGGCAATCGGATCGACCCTGCTGATCGATGTCGCGCAGTTCTCTCCGGGGTTGCCGCCGGCGATCATGCGTCTTTACACGCTGATCGGTCTCAGCGGCCGACGCCCCGTCTACAACGTGTCGTTGTCCAACGTGGTCGGCGTGCAGGAACAACTCCTCGGTGCGAGGATCATCGCGAACTACCCGTTCGGCCCGGCGATGAACGGTGCAGGGCTGAACGTCACCGCGGCCTCACTCAACGGCAGCATCGACTTCGGGTTGATCTCGTGTCCCGAATTGCTGCCCGACCTATGGGATCTCGCGGAGGGCTTCCCCGTCGCGCTCAAAGAGTTGATGGATGCGGTTTGACGAAATCGTACATCCGGTAGGAGACTTCGCCGCTGTCCAGCGCTTCGTGCAGTCGTCCCGCGCCGAGCTTGACCAGTCCGCGGAAAGCCGCGGGCGTGCGGCGATCCACCAGATTGTTCTTTTCCGTTGCACTCCAGAGCTTCTCGAGCCCACGCACAACTTCCCGATGGATGTCGTGTTCGGCGATCACGGTCAGCGGAGCCGCGGCCAGATCGGCTTCCCAGGCTGGAACGTGACTGCGGTTGCGGATGTCGGCGTAGAGGAAATGCCCGCCCGGCGTGAGCACCCGGGCCACCTCGCGCAGAAACCCCGGAAAATCCGAATAGCAGTGTGAGGACTCGACATTGAGCACCGCGTCGAACGATTCGTCGGGAAAGGGGAGGTCCTGGGCGTCGCCCTGCACGAAGTCCAGTCCTGGGATTTCGTGCAGTCGTCTGCATAGTTCGATACCGCGCGGATTCAGGTCCATCCCGGTGTAGGACTTCGGGTGCAGGTAGCGGGTCAGATAGGAGGCGCCGCCGCCGTGCCCGCAGCCGACCTCCAGCACCCGCTTGCCGCCGATGTCGGTCTGGGCGGCGACCCGGTGATACAGCTGGATGGACGCGCGATTCGGTTCGTCGACCTCCTGCAGCGGTACGTTCATCGCCGGATCTTCTTCATAACCGAAGTTGAAGAACGCTACGTCGTCTGCTTCCATCCACCGGGTGGCCAGGGGGTAGATGAACTTCGCCGAAATGCGGAAGGCGAGCGGGTTGAACGCAACGCGAAACAGCACACCCATGTTCGAACCCTAGCAAACGGCCCGGTTGCGGTCACCGAAACAGCAAGCGGGCAAAGGTATTTCAAGCCGCCCGGACCGGCCCCGGTAGACACTCACGGTTTGACGAAGTCGTCGATCCGGTAGCACAGGGTCCCATCCTGCACGGCACGGTAGAGTCCCGGACCGGGCGCGCCCATCGCCCCTTTGATGGCACCGCGCAGCGGCGCCGGCACTACGCGTTTGAACACTTCGCGGGTCTTCGGCGAAACCCACCATTGGTCGAACCCGCGGACCACCTCGGCGTTGATGTCCTGCCGGGTCAGCATCTCCAGCGGGGCGGCGGCCAGTTGGGCTTCCCATTTCGCGACGTGGTTGCGGTTGCGGAAGTCGGCGTAGAGGAAATGGCCGCCCGGGGTGAGGACGCGGGCCACCTCGTCGAGGAATCCCGGAAAGTCCGGATACCCGTGCGACGATTCGACATTGACCACCGCATCGAAGGATTCGTCGGGAAACGGCAGGTCCTGGGCATCGCCTTGAACGAACTCGACACCCGGCACCCGGTGCTGCCGTTGGCAGAACGCGATACCGCGGGGATTGAGGTCCAGCCCGACGTAGGTGGCCGGGTTCAGGTAACGACCGATGTAGGCCGCCCCGCCGCCGTGCCCGCAGCCCACCTCCAGCACGCGCTTGCCGCCGATGTCGGTCTGGGTGGCGGTGCGGTGATAAAGCTGGATACAGGCACGATCCGGCTCGTCGGCCGCGTCCAGCGGCAGACCCAGCGGGGGATCTTCCTCGTAGCCGGCGCTGAGGAAGGTCACGTCGTGGTCGGTGCCGATACGACGGGTCAACCACGGATAGTGGTATTTCGGCGAATGTTTCAGGACGAAACGGCTGTAGCTCAGCCGGAAGACCAAGTCGGCGGGAGCGACCTTCATCCGGCGAAAGCTGCTCTGCCGGGCGGACACTGAATCGGGCATCCGGGAATTGTGTTGTACTCGTGCGAAATAAGAACGAACGGTATGTCCACCACGGCCCTTCTGGTCCCCAGCGCGTCCGGTCCGGTCCATCCGCGCTCCTCGCCGAAACCAAATCTTAGTCCCGACCGACGCACCACGACAATGCGCAGACGCACAAATGTTGCGGCAGGACGCAATTGGACAACCGCCGGTACAACACGCTCGACCGGGCCGGGCGGACAAACGGTAGAGTCGTCGGCCATGACGGCATTGGCGTATCGCCGGGCGTGGGTGCGGGCGCGGTGAGTATCGATGCGTTGCCGCCCGGGCCGCGGCTTCCGGTTGCTGTTCAAACCGCCGCATGGATAACCCGCCCTTGGGAATTCATGCAGCGGTCGGCCGCGCGCTACGGCGACATGTTCACCTTGCGGCTCGCCGGCGAGTGTCCGTGGGTGATGGTGTCGCATCCGGACGTGGTGAAGGAAGTGTTCACCGGCCCGCCCGAACTCCTGCACGCGGGGGAAGGGAAAAACATCCTGGTGCCGGCGCTCGGGACCAACTCGCTGCTGCTGCTCGACGACGACGCGCATCGGCAGCAGCGCCGCCTGCTGATGCCGCCGTTCCGGGGCAACCATTTGACGTCCTACGCCGACAAGATGACCAGTGTCGCTCAGGCCGAGATCGCGAGCTGGCCGCGCGGCAAGCCGGTCCGGCTGCATCCGCGGATGCAGGCCCTGACGCTGGAAATCATCCTGCACACCGTGTTCGGGCTCAGCGAGGGTAAGCGGCTGGATCGGTTGCGCACCGAGATGATGCGGATTTTCACCAGGACCTCCGGCGTCTCGACGCAACTGTTCCTGGTGGCGCTGGGACCCCAGCGGATCCGGGCGGAGCTGGTGCGCAGGCTGCTTCTCGGGGTCGACCGGTTGCTCTACGCCGAGATCGCCGAACGACGCCGGGCCGACGACCTCCAGGAGCGCTCGGACGTGCTCTCGGTTCTGCTGCAGGCCAGACACGAAGACGGCCGGCCGATGAGCGATGTCGAGATGCGTGACGAACTGATGACCCTGCTGTTGGCGGGACACGAAACCACGGCGACCGCGCTGGCCTGGGCCGTCGAACGGCTGATCCGCCACCCCGATCATCATGCCCGACTCGCCGCCGAAATCCGTTCCGGCCAAGAGCAATTCCTCGACGCCGTAGTCAAGGAGACATTGCGGCTGCGGCCGGTGATATCGGTGGTATCCAGGCGACTCAAAGCGCCGCTGCGTATCGGCGGCGTGCCGCTGCCCGCCGGGGTGAACATCATGCCGTCGATCTATCTGATGCACCGGCGGCCGGAGATCTACCCCGACCCCGAGCAATTCCGGCCCGAGCGCTTTCTGGAGAAGCGCGGCGGCACCTACACCTGGATTCCCTTCGGCGGGGGCGTACGCCGTTGCATCGGCGAGGCATTCGCCGAATACGAGATGCGCAAGATCATTGCCGCGCTGTTCGATCAATGCGAGGTGCGACCCGCCGACGAGCGACCCGAACGGGTGCGGCGCGGCGGGATCAGTCCGGTGCCGGCCCGAGGTGCCACGGTAATCCTGACGTGAAGCGCGCCTGGGCCATTCATCTGGCCACGAGGCGAACGGGAAGCCCGTCGGCCAGCGCGGTGGAGATTCGGAGCTTGGGCTTCGGAGTCCAGCCGGGCTGGAACTCGAACTCGTAGCGCTGCAGGATCGCGGCCAACGTCATCACCCCGTCGATGTAGGCCATTCGCCAACCCATGCACTTGCGTGGCCCGATGCTGAACGGAATGTAGGCGTTCCGGTTGATCTTGTCGTGCAGGAAGCGGCCGGGTTCGAATTGCTCTGGCCGCCTCCAGAATCGCGTGTCCCGGTGCAGCCGGTACGGCGATATCAGGACGTGCGAGCGCGCCGGGATGAAGTATCCGTCGATCTCGTCGTCTTCGTTGGTGGTGCGCAGCACGCCCATCGGCGCCGCGATCCGCAACGCTTCGTCGAAGCAGGCGCGCAGATACGGCAGCCGCTCCAGGTGTGCGTACTTGATCGGGGCGCCGCCCAGCGCGTCGACCTCCGCGTACGCTTGCGCGAAAGCTGTTGGATTACTGTGCAATAGCGCGAGGGTCCAGGACACCGACTCCGCGGTGGTCTCGAAGCCGGCGAACACCAGCGAAGACAACTCGGTGCGAAGCCTGCGATAGCGCGTGTCGGCGGGCCATTCCAGCGACATCCCCAGCAGCGCGTCCAAGACGTCGGGTACCGGCCGCGGACCGTCGGCGCTGCGCCGGGCGATGATCTTGTCCAGCTCGCCGAGCATGAAGGCCTGCGCCGCCTCGCCGCGTCGCTCGAAGGGGCGCGGCAGGAACTTCGGGAAGGACGACAGGAAGGCACGACTGATCGTGTAGGCGCCGACATTCCGCGCGGCAACGACGTAGCGGCTCAGCGCTTCTGGCTCCAGTGCGGAGCTGAACATGGACCGCATCAGCGAATCCATCACGACCATGCCCAGTTCCTGTTCCAGATTGATCCACTGCCCGGAGGCGGTGTACTGCGCCCAGGCCTCCATACCCGCAGCGACCGCCGCCGACATCGCATCGCTGAGCGCCGCCAGCGAGCTCTCGGTGAAGAACGGGTTCAGTACCCGGCGCCACCGCTTCCATTCCTCGCCTTCCAGGACGGGCAACACGTCCGGTTCGCCCGGGACCAGGTCGGCGGTCAATTCGTTGCGCAGGTAACGGGTGTGGTTGCGGACCATCACGTAGTCGACGTGGTCGGGATGACTCAGCATGGTCATCGTCCAGCCCGGGATCGGCAGTGGAATGTCCGCCACGTCGCCGAACTCGTCAGCGATCTTGGGCACCAACGCAAATGGATTCGGTCCGTGCCGCAGGCACCAGGAGCCCATCCGCAGCAATCCGGGTCCGGGCGGGCGGCCCTTACTCGACGTACGTGCGATTGTCGGCATCAGGTGAGTTCCCGGGCCACGATCTCGTCGTAATCCCACCGCGTCGCCGGCCGCATTCCCGGCGGGGTCCATCTGGTGAACCACACGCCATCGGGATGCGCCTCCCGCGTCGGGGTCACCCCGAGTCGGGCGCGGACTTCGTCGAGGGGTTTGTCGAGGAGTTGTTCCCACGGTGCGGCCATGATCTTGTCGGCGCGGCGGCCACGGTCGACCGCCTGCCGGTAGACCCGCAACTTGTGCCGTAGCGGAGCGCCCGGGAGACTGGCCGCTACGGCCAAGCCGAGTTGCTCCAGCGCCCCGGCGGGTTCGTTTTGGCCGCACTGGAATCCGATGCCGATGATCTCACCGGCCAGGTCCGGGCCATAACCGGTGATGACGTGTTGCAGGTCGTGCACCGTGTTGCAGCGCAGCAAAAAGTAGTAGTAGTCCTCATGCCAGTTGCGCGACTCGGCGTAAGGACGTACGACGGCGGCCTCGTCGAACACTCCCGCGTCGAGCCTGTTGGTGGTCAGGAACGAGCGGTAGGCGTGCCCGACGGTGCCGATCGGCAACGATGCCAGGTAGGCGTCGTCGCGCAGCAGCGCCAGCAGGTCGGGCTTGTCTTTCAGGACCTTGGCGCCCTCCGGATGAGCGCGAACCTGGTGGAACAGGCGCGGGGTGGCGGGTATCGAGATTTCCAGGGACGCAAGGTAAAAGGTCTCGTACATGCGCTTGCCCCTGCGGGTGAAACCGCGTGCGGCGCCGACGATCGTGCGCCACGAGCGTCGCTCGGGCACGACGCCGTCCGGGCGGCGGTACTGCGCGAGTGGTGTTTCTTGTTCGGGCATGGAACTCCCCTCCCGGTCCGTCAAGAAATCCTCGACCCCCATGGAATCTTAGGGTGATTCAGACCCGTCGGTGCAACAGTAGGGCTTGCGAATTGGTCCGCCGCACGTTTGAGTTAGACGCGGGAGGAGGTCGCTATGGCCACAGAGGCCGACGTGAAAACAAGTTTCGAAGCCCAATTGCCGTTCGAGCAGGACGGGCCGTTTCAGATCGCCCCGGAACTGCGCGAGCTGCAGGCCCGAGGTCCGATCCATCGGGTGCGTACCGCGTTAGGTGATTCGGCGTGGCTGGTCACCCGTGACGCCGACGTACGGCGCCTGCTGGCCGACGAGCGCCTGGGACGGGGCCATCCCGAGCCGGAAACCGCACCGCGGCTGGGCGAGTCGTTGTTATTCGGCGGGCCAGTAGGCAATTTCGACACCGAGAAGGCCGATACCGCACGCATGCGCGAACTGCTGCAACCCCATTTCGCCCCGCGGCACATGCGCGCGCTCGCCCCGCGGATCGAGGCCCTGACAACGCAACTGCTCGACGAACTCGAACAACACGGATCCCCGGCCGACCTGCACGCGATGCTGGCGGTGCCGCTGCCGATCCTGGTGATCTGCGAATTGCTCGGCGTGCCGTACGAGGACCGCGACAAGTTCCAGGGCTGGGTGGACGACGTCGCCAACACCGTCGACCGGGCACGCTCCGAACAGGGTGTATTCCAGCTCTTCACCTACGGTCAGCAGTTGGTGACCGCCAAACGCGAGCACCCGACCGACGACGTGATCTCCCGGCTCGCCGCCGTGGACGGGGTATCCGATCTGGAAGTGGCCGGGATGTCGATGGCTCTGCTGTTCGCCGGGCACGAGACCACCGTGGTCCAAATCGGGCTCACCGCAATGCTGTTGCTGGCCGACCCCGCCCAATGGCAGGCACTGGTCGACAATCCCGCACTGGTGCCGACCGCGATCGAGGAAACCATGCGGGTCGCACGCACCCGCGGCTTTCCGGTGCCACGGTACGCGCGCACCGACTTCGAAACCGACGGCGTCCAGATCAAGGCGGGGGAACTCGTGCTGCTCGATCTCGGCGCCGCCAACCTCGATCCCAGAACCTTTGAAGACCCCGGCCGCATCGATCTATCCCGTTCGGGCGCAAGCCATCTCGCGCTCGGCTTCGGAATCAGGTACTGCCTCGGCGCGCCGCTGGCGCGTGTCGAATTGCAGACGGTGTTCAGTCAGTTGGTGTCGCGGTTTCCGACGTTGCGCCTGGCCGTGGACGTATCGGAGCTGAAGTTGTCGCCCGACGCGCTGACCGGCGGGCTTACCGAACTCCCGGTGCAGTGGTAGTCGGCTGACGGTGCTGCGAGGCATCGCCCGGTCGGCGATCGCGGCGCCACGCTGGATCGTTTTCGTGGCCGCGCTGCTCACGACGGGACTGGGCGTGCTCGCCATCCCGGTGACCCAGAGTCTGTCAGCGGGCGGCGTCTACGATCCGGAGTCGCAGTCGGCCCGGGCGGACGGCATCATGGCGCAGAAATTCGGTCAGAGCCAGCAGCAACTGCTGATCACCGTGACGGCACAGACCGGCTGGATCACCGGCCCGGCCCGTGCGGTCGGTCTGGACATAGTCGCCGGCCTGGCCCGGTCGCCCCATGTGGCAAGCGTGACTTCGGCATGGACCGTGCCGACCGGCCAGGCGGCGGGCCTGATCAGCGACGACTACACGTCGGGACTGATCGTCGCCAACATCACCGGCGACGAGAATCACGCGCCCCGCTACGCGAGCGAGTTGGCCGAGGAGTTCGCACACGACCGCAACGGGGTGACGGTGCGCGCCGGCGGGGTGTCCATGCTTGCCTCGCAAGTCACCGACACGGCCGCCAAGGATCTGGTGGTGATGGAGTCGGTCGCCATTCCGTTGAGTTTCCTTCTGCTGGTGTGGGTATTCGGCGGTCTGCTCGCCGCCGCGTTGCCGATCGCCGTCGCGATGATCGCGGTCACCGGTACGCTCGCCGCGCTGCGGCTGATCTCGCTTGCCACCGAGGTGTCGACATTCGCGCTGAATATCAGTGCCGGCCTGGGTTTCGCGTTGGCGGTCGACTACACCCTGCTGATCGTGAGCCGTTACCGCGACGAAATCGCCGACGGGGCCACACGCGACGACGCCGTCGTCACCACGATGGTGACCGCCGGCCGAACGGTGCTGTTCTCGGCCGCCACGGTCACCTTGGCGACGGCGTCGATGGTGCTCTTTCCGATGAGTGCGTTCAAATCGCTTGCCTACGCCGGGGTTGCGACGGTGGGTTTCGCCGCCCTGGCCGCGCTGACGGTGACACCCGCGGTCATCGTGTTGCTGGGAAACCGGTTGAACTCACTGGATGTGCGCCGGTTTGTCTCCAGGCTGCTGCGTCGCCCACATCCGGCGCACCGGCCGGCCGAAGAACAATTGCTGTACCGATCGACGAAATTCGTTATCCGCCATGCGATCCCGTTGAGCATCGGTGCCACGGCAGTGTTGGTGTTATTGGCGCTGCCCGTCACCGGCCTGAAACTCGGGGTCGCCGACGACCGGATACTGCCGACGTCCGCGTCGGCCCGCCAAGTGGGCGATCAACTCCGAAACGAGTACCCGCGCGAGGGATTCGACGGTGTCACCGTCGTCATTCCGGACGCCACCGGGTTGTCGCCGCAGGACCTGGATCGCTACGGCGCCGCATTGTCTCGGGTACCTGGCGTGACGAGTGTGTCGGCGCCGGGCGGCAGCTACGTCGACGGGCTCCGCAGCGGGCCGGCGTCGGGGGCCAGTGCGATGAGGGACGGGGCCGCGTTCCTGACCGTCGCCAGCAGCGCCGAACTGCTGTCCGCAGAGTCGGACAGGCAACTGGACCGGCTGCACGACGTCGCACCACCAAACGGGCGGTCTGCGGTCTTCGGTGGGCTCCCACAGATCAACCGCGACAACATCGACGCGATGACGAAACCGCTGCCGTGGGTGCTGGGGATCACGGTGGTAGCGATGCTGGTCCTGCTGTTCCTGCTCACCGGAAGTGTCGTCGTTCCCCTGAAAGCGTTGGCGCTCAACGTGTTGTCCCTGACCGCCACCGTAGGTGCGTTGGTCTGGGTGTTTCAGGATGGGCATCTGGGTGGGCTGGGGACGACCTCGATCGGAGCGCTGCCCAGCGTGGTGCCCCTGCCGTTGTTGTGCATCATGTTCGCGTTGTCGATGGACTACGAGGTGTTCCTGGTTTCCCGGATCCGCGAGTACTGGTTGGCATCTGGGCGCACCCAGGCGGACAGCGACGAGAGCGTGGCGCTCGGGCTGGCGCGCAGCGGCAAAGTGGTCACCGCAGCCGCGATCTTGATGGCGGTTCCGTTCGCCGCGCAGATCGGCACCAGCGTGCTGCGGATGTTCGGGGTGGGACTCACCTTGGCGATCCTGGTGGACACCACTGTGGTGCGGATGGTGCTGCTGCCGGCCTTGATGCACCTACTCGGCCGGTGGAACTGGTGGTCGCCTTTCGGGCGGCGCGAAGCTACTCGACCGTGTAGCCCATCGGCATCAGCACGCTCTTCTGCTGCGTGAAGTGCTCGACACCCTCGGGCCCGTTCTCCCGCCCGATGCCGGAGTTCTTATAACCGCCGAACGGACAGCACGGGTCGAAGGCGTACCAGTTGATGGCGTAGGTCCCGGTTCGGATCTTCTCCGAGATCTCGATCCCCTTGGGCACGTCGGACGTCCACACGCTGCCGGCCAGCCCGTACACCGAGTCGTTGGCGATCTTGACCGCGTCCTCCTCGGTGTCATACGGGATGATGCTCAGCACCGGCCCGAAGATCTCTTCCTGAGCGATGGTCATCTTGTTGTCGACGTCGGCGAAAACCGTTGGCTGCACGAAGAATCCGTTATCGAGGCCCTCGGGACGGCCGCCGCCGCAGACCACCCGGGCGCCTTCCTCGACGCCCTTGGCGATGTAGCCCTCGACGCGTTCGCGCTGCTTCTCCGAGATCAGCGACCCGATCTGAGCGGTCGGGTCCGACGGCGGCCCCACCGGCAATGCCTGCACGAAAGTGCTTACCGCATCGACGATCTCGTCGTACCGGGAGCGCGGCGCCAGGATGCGGGTCTGGCCCACGCAGGCCTGCCCGGTGTTCATGATCCCGGAGAACACCATCATCGGGACCGCGGACGCCAGGTCGACGTCTTCGAGGACGATGGCCGCCGACTTGCCGCCCAGTTCCAATGTGCACGGCTTTAGCAGTTCGGCTGCGCGCTTGCCGATCTCCTTGCCGACCGCCGAACTGCCGGTGAAGGTGAACAGGTCGACGTCGGGATTGGCGGTCAGCGCCTGGCCGGTCTCCACGCCGCCCGGCACCACCGACAGCACCCCCTCGGGCAAACCGGCGTCTGCGAACACCTCCGCCAAAGCGTTTGCGGTCAAAGGCGTTTCGGCCGCCGGCTTGAGCACCACCGTGCAGCCGGCCAGCAACGCCGGGCCCAGCTTGTTGACCGCCAGGAACAGCGGCACGTTCCACGCCACGATGGCCGCGACCACGCCGATCGGCTCGCGATGCACGATGGTCTGACCGTAGGAGCCGGTGCGGACCTCACGCCACTTGACCTGCTCGACCGCCGGTCCGGCGAAGAAGTTCAACGCTCCCATCGTCCCCAGCCAGTGCATGGTCTCGATGGTCATCGGCGGCTGGCCGGTCTCGTCGGCGAGCAGCTTGGCGAAGTGCTCCTTGCGCTCTTCGAGTAGCTGCAGCGCCTTGGCGATGACGGCGGCGCGCTCCTGGGGCGGGGTGGTGGGCCAGGGGCCGCTGTCGAAGGCCGCCCGGGCCGCGGCGACCGCGGCATCCACGTCGGCCGCCGTCGCCAGTGGCACCTTGCCGACGTAGTCGCCGGTGGCCGGGCAGTGCACCTCGATGACCTCGTCGGTGGCCGGCTCGGTCCATTTGCCGCCGATGAAGAGCTTGTCGTACTCGGTTGTAGCGGTTGTAGCGTTAGTCACAGCCGCCACCCTACCCAAGCCGGCGCGGAATTAGAACATGTTCCATTATCGCGGTGACAGGACCAGCACGAGATTGCTCACCAGGAACTCCCGCAGCACCGGCACCGACGTCAGCCACCACGCCCATCTCGGGTGGTAGCGCGGGAAAGTCGTGATCAGAGCCCCCGTGCCGGCGGCCCAGTCCAGGCCGTCGGCGGCCGACACCGCAAACAACGACGACCCGTAGTCGTTCTTGGCGCGATGCCCGTGTTTGCGCGCGTATCGGGCGGCCGCGCGCGTTCCGCCGAGGTAATGGGTCAGACCCATCTCGTGCCCGCCGAACGGTCCGAGCCAGACCGTGTAGGACAGCACCACCAGCCCGCCGGGTCTGGTCACCCGCAGCATCTCGTTGCCGAGCTGCCAGGGCCGCGGCACATGTTCGGCGACGTTGGACGACAGGCAGATGTCCACCGAGTCGTCGGCGAACGGCAGGGCCATGCCGGAGGCGCGGACGAACGCACCGCAAGCGCGTCCCCAAGCCGGTCCGGCAGCATGCATTTCGGCCGGGTCCGGTTCCACGCCGACATACCGCGCGCCGGCATCGGTGAACGCGGCCGCGAAGTATCCGGGTCCGCCGCCGACGTCGAGCAGGGTGACGCCGGTCAGGCCGCGGCCTTGTCGGGACAACCACAGGTCGGCGACCATCGCCGCGGTGTCGGCGGCCAAAGCGCCGTAGAACCGCGCCGGGTCCGGCTGTTCGTAGCGGAACTCCGAGAGCAGTCGTACCGACCGGCCCAAGGTGGCCCGTCGCGCGAAGATGTCGGTGACTTCCACGCCGGAAACCCTACGGTCACCGACTACTTGGACACCTTGGCCGCGATCGCCTCGGCGATGACAATCCCCTCGTCGGTCAGATTGGTGTGGCACGCCTGCACGTTGACGACGACGTTGTTGGCCGCCCGCAACGCTTGCTGGCAGCGCCAGCTGCCGCCGGTCACGACGCTGTGCAAGGTGCCGTTGGTGACGCTGACCGGCCCTGCCGACCATTCTTTGGCCTCGCCGGACGGCTTGGTGACGGTATAGGTCCGGTTCACGCAGGCGGCCCATTTGGGCCGGGCTTCGGTCACGAAGGCTGAAGCAGCCTGCGCGGTCGGGAACCGCGCGACGGCCTGGTCGAGCCAGTGATAGGCCGGATTTTCGGTGACCTGTTCCTCGACCGAGTCGGTCATGCCGCTGCCCGCGTAGGTGTCGGCTTCCACCGTGTCCACGACGCGACATTCGGCCGGCGACACCTGGTACGGGTTGTTGGTGATCGGGTGGGGGCCCCCGGACGAGCTCATCCCGCTGGTCGCCATCGTCCGGTTGACCTCGGCCACGGTGAGCAGCAACCCGTTCAATGCCGACGCGGAGACGGGTTTGACCGTTTCGCTCGTGGTGGTCTCACTGGAGCTGGCCGTGGTGAAATCCTCGTCGGAGCCGCCTGAAAAGGCGAGGACGCCGACGATGGCGATCACCAGGACGACCGCGGCCGCCACTCCCGCCCACAGCCATACGTTGGTGTTTCCCCGCCGGGGCGGCGGGGGACCCCCGAAACCACCGCTCATCGGCGGCGGGCCCGCGAACGGCGCGGCCCCGGCCATCTGTGTGGGACCGCTCGCGTACGGGTTCGGTGGCGGTTGCTGGTGCGGTGGTGGCGGATAGGCCGGGCGGGGAGGCTGGTGGATGGGGCCGGACGGCACCGGTGCCTGCATAGTGGGGGCCTGGGTCTGGGGCTGAGGCTGGCTCGGCGACGGTGGGGGCTTGGGTATCGGGCTGGTGATGGCGCTGCGCGCCGCGGTGGTCAGTTCTTTGGTGGTGTTGTAGCGGTCGTCGGGGTTCTTGGCCATGCCTTTGGCGACGACCTGGTCGAGTTGGGCGGGGACGCCGGCGCGCAGCGCGGACGGCCGGGGCGGCGGCTGGGTCAGATGCCCACCGAGTTGCTGTTCGAGGCTGTCGCCGGGAAAGGGTTGGCTGCCGGTCAGGCATTCATGCATCACGCAGGTCAGTGCGTAGATGTCGACGCGGTGGTCGGTGTTGTCCCTGGTCATGCGTTCCGGCGCGAGGTATGCCCAGGTGCCCATGACGCTTCCGGTGCTGGTGAGCGAGGTCTCCCCGGAAGTACGGGCGATACCGAAGTCGATCAGGTAGGCGAAGTCGTCCTCGGCGACCAGGATGTTGGACGGCTTGACGTCGCGGTGCACCAGGTTGATGCGGTGCGCGGCGTGCAGCGCCGAGGCCACCTGGTCGATGATGTGGACGGCGCGGGCGGGATCCAACGGCCCGTCGGCCAGGATGCTCTGCAGGTCGCGGCCCACGATCAGGCGCATCGTGACGAACAGCCGTCCGTCGATCTCGCCGAAGTCGTAGATCGGGACCACATGGGGTTCGTCGAGCCCGGCCGCCGATCGGGCTTCGCGCCGGAACCGTTGTTGGTAGGTCTCGTCGTCGGCGAGCTGCGCGGGCAGCACTTTCAGGGCGACCACGCGCTCGGTGACGGTGTCGAACGCCCGCCAGACCTCGCCCATGCCGCCGCGGCCCAGCAACTCGATCAGGCGGTAACGGCCAAAGGGTGTTCCGTCCACAGCAACTTCTCCTTCTGCGCTCAACCCTAGGAGCTGTTGACGTGTTAGCCGAGCGATTCGCGGAATTGGTGCGCCGCAGCGCCCGGCTCCGCCGTGCTCGCGATCGCCCGGCTCCGCCGCGCTCGCGATCGCCACCTAGGCTGGTGGGCGATGTCTGAGCTGCGCGCCGTACTGCTGTTGTGCTGGCGCGATACCGGGCACCCCCAGGGCGGTGGCAGCGAGACCTATCTGCAGCGCGTCGGCGCGCAGCTGGCCGCCGGCGGCATTCGCGTCACGCTGCGCACCGCGCGCTACCCCGGCGCCCCCCGCACCGAAGTCGTCGACGGCGTGCACATCGACCGCGCCGGGGGCCGTTACACCGTCTACGTCTGGGCGATGCTGGCGATGGCCCTGGCCCGACTCGGTCTGGGACCGCTGCGCCACGTCCGTCCCGACGTGGTCGTCGACACCCAGAACGGCCTGCCGTTCCTGGCGCGACTCCTCTATGGACGGCGGGTCGTGGTGCTGGTGCACCACTGTCACCGCGAGCAGTGGCCGGTGGCCGGACCGGTGCTGTCCCGGGTCGGCTGGTTCGTCGAGTCGACGCTGTCACCGCGGCTGCACCGGCGCAATCAGTACGTGACGGTGTCGCTGCCGTCGGTGCGGGATTTGGTCGCACTCGGCGTCGACAGCGAGCGAATCGCGGTGGTACGCAACGGCCTCGACGAGGCACCTGCGCAGACGTTGTCGTCCCCGCGTGCGGCCGCGCCGCGCGTGGTGGTGTTGTCCCGGCTGGTGCCGCACAAGCAGATCGAGGACGCGCTGGAGTCGGTGGCGGGATTGCGGGCCCGGATCCCGGATCTGCACCTCGACGTCGTCGGCGACGGATGGTGGCGCCGGCGGCTCGTCGACCACGTACACCGGCTCGGCATCTCCGATGCGGTGACTTTCCACGGCCACGTCGACGACATCACCAAACACCTTCTGCTGCAACGTGCCTGGGTGCATGTGCTGCCGTCGCGCAAAGAGGGGTGGGGCCTGGCAGTGGTCGAGGCGGGACAGCACAGTGTCCCCACGATCGGGTACCGATCCTCCGGAGGTCTGTCCGATTCGATCATCGACGGGGTCACCGGCATGCTGGTCGACGACCGGGCCGGGCTGCTCGATCGGTTGGAAGAGTTGCTTCGCGATCCGGTGCTGCGCGACCAACTGGGCGCCAAGGCACAGGCGCGCAGTGTGGAATTCTCCTGGCGGCAAAGTGCCGACGCGATGCGCACGGTGCTGGAGGCCGTGCAGGCCGGCGGACGGGTCAGTGGTCTGGTCTAGGACCTAGCGCCCGTCGGCCTGGGATTCACGCACTGGCCGTGGCCATTTCGGCGATTCGTCGCACCGGGAAGGCGGCCCGGACCCGCCGCGTGTGCAGCGAATACGACGTCGCGATGACGACGCAGAACGCCGCGGGCACGAGCAATGCGTAACCGCCGACCCGCGCTCCGATCAGGATCCCGGCGGCGCCACCCACCAGGAAGAGCACCAGCGTCGCGGTCAGGACCGCCGCCTTCCACTTCTCCACACCGTGCCGGCGGATGCGTCCGAGCATCAGGCCGAGGTCGGTGACGGTGCCGGTGAAGTGGGTGGTGCGGATGGCCATCCCGCGGAAGCTGGACGTCAACCCGTTCTGCATGCCGAGCGCTGCGGCGGCGAACAGCGCCTGTATGACGGGTTGTTCGACACCCAGTGCGTCGATACCCGCCTTCAGCGGGGTCTCTTCGACCCCGAAGGCGGCCATGATCAGCAGTATTGCCTCCATGGTCAGCACGGTCGCGTGGTGCGGCGCCCGCGGGTGCTGCGCGGTGCCGAGTGCGGCTCCGGCCGCGATGGCACCGAGCCAGAAGCCGATCAGGATCGCTACCAGCAGGTGGCCTTCGTAGAGCCACGGGTTGGCGGTGTTCATACCCAACTGAGTCGTCACCCCGGTCAGGTTGCCGACCGGGAAAGCAAGGATCGAGATGGCTACGGCGTTGACGAAACCCGCGATGAAGGCCAGGGACGCGCAATAGCCGAGCAGCGTCCGTGGCGACGAGAACGGACGCTCGCGGTCGGTGTCGATGGTCATCGGAAGGTCGCTTTCAGCGTCGGTGTTCCGGGGAGTGGTCAGCGGGCTTCGGCGCCCTGAACGAAGGCTATTGAACGAAATTTTCTTCATCAATACCTTTTCGTATGAGTCTGGCAAGAGTCGCGACCCGTGAAAACGCACGATGTTTCGGTTGTATGAATTAACGAAGTCATTTACGCGAAAACTCACCGCGAGTAAAATGGTGGGCGTGCCGAGCAAACCCGGTGGCTCCGACCGTGGTTGGACATTTTTGACCAACCACGGCCATGTGCTGCTGTGTGTCTCGGCCGGTCAGTCCCTGACCGCGCGGGAATTGTCACTGCGCATCGGCATCACCGAGCGGTCCGTCCAGACGATCCTGGCGGACCTGACGGATGAGGGTTACCTGGTCAAATCCAAGGCCGGCCGTCGCAACGTGTACACGCTCAATCCCAAGGGGCGGTTGCGTCACCCGCTGGAAGCCAGCCACACCGTGGGTGAACTCATCGAGGCGCTGTCGTAGCCACCCGCCGCCGCGTCCACAGCGCGCCCGCCCCACCCACCAGCAACATCGCCAGCCAGGCCAGATGCGCGGTCACGACGGCACCGCGGCGGGCAGCAGGCAAAGGTGCGCTGCTCCCGCCGATCCGATACAGCGTCAGGTCCCGGTCCTGGAACACCGGTGTCAGCTGCGCCAGGGTGCGATCAGCAAACCCCATGTCGCCGGGGGTGCCGGATTCCACGACCAGCCACGCCACCCCGGCCGATGTCAGGGCCGACGGTTCCGGCCCGGACAGCAGCAACTCCTGCACCCGCCGCGCGTGCGCGCCCTCCCCAGGCACCGTCACCCCGGAGATCACCAGATCGCCGGTGGTCAACACCTCGGAGCGAACCCAGCGGGGCAGCGGGTCAAGCACCGGCGCCGGCCCCGACCATGCGAAGCGCCGCATGGTCCCGGCGGGTAGCACCGCAACCGGCCCCCGCTCGCTGTCGATCCGTGCGGCCACCGCCGCCCAAGCCCGCGGGTAGTGCACCGGCGTCACCTTTGCCCACACCCCCCACGCCAGGTCGGGTAACGCCAGCAACAGAGCCAGGCAGCACACCAGCGCCGCCACGCCGGGCCGCAACCAGCGCCGCAACGTCACCACCGCGCCCGCACCGGCCAGCGCGTACCCCGGCATCGCCAGCGCCACCCACTTCTGGCCGTCGCGCAACACCCCCGAGGGCGGCACCGCCTCGATCAGCGACCGCAACACATGCAGACCCAGACCGGTGGCCAACAAGGCCGGCACCAGCACCGCCGCCCCGGCCAACACCAACAACGGAATCACCGCCGGTCGTCGCGCCACCACCGGTAGCCCGGCCGCCACCACGCCCAGCAGCACCGCCGTCGACACCACAGCGAAAAGCGTTGTCCGCGAAGCGGGTACCGCTTCGCCGTTCCAGATGCCACCCAGGCTGGCGAGGCTGCCCAGGGTGCCCAGAGCCGGCTCGGCGCGCGGGGCGAACACGTCGACCCCGGCCGTATCGGTGCCATCCAACGACGGGCCCAGCACCGCGGCCGTCAGCCACGGCAGCGCGACCAGCACCGCACAGCCCAAGGCCGCTGCCCCGCACCACCACCGCGGACGTCCCTGCCCCGGGACCGTCACACACACCAACGCCACAACCGCGGCCAGCAGCAACCCGGTCGGGGTCAACCCGGCCAGCGCGATCCAGAACGCCAACCCGAACATGCCCCGCCACCCAGCGTCCGAGCGCAGCTCCATCATTGCCGAGGCCACCCACGGCAGACATCCATAGCCGAGAAGCAGACTCCAATGACCCTGCAGCAACCGCTCGCCGACATAGGGATTCCACACCGCCAGCGTGCAGGCCGCGAAGCCGCCGGCCAGCCCCGCCTCGGGCAGCACCACGGCCACCAGCCGCGCCGCTCCCCAGCCCGCCAGCCACAGCCCCAACACCAGCAGCGCCTTCACCAGCACACCGCCGTCGACAGCGCGAGAGGCCAGCGCCAGCGCGAAATCCTGCGGCGTCGCGCGCGGGGCCGCGGTCAGCCCCAGCGCGGCGTCGGACAGATACGACCGCGGCGTGGACACCGCGTCGCGCAGCAGCAGGTAGCCGGGCCGCAGCAACGGCGCGGCCACCAACAGCGCCAGCAGCAACGCATACGCCGGCCGGGCCCCGCCGGCCCGCACGGCGATTAGCCCCGTTCGGTCGGGCCCGGCGGTGGCGGCTCGGGTGGTCCCGGCTCGGTCGGGGCCGACGCACCCGCATCCAGCTGGGGCGGATCCGGCGGCGGCTCACCGGGCGGATCCGGCCGCTGAGCGGGAATCTTCTCCGTCACCGCTTCCGCTCCGGGCACCGGTGGCTCGAGGCCGACCCGGCGCAGGAAGTCGGTGTCGTCGCGGTCCAGGCCCGGATCGGTCAGGGCGCTCTCGGTGCGCAGGCTGAACGAAGCCAGCACCCCGCCGCCGATCAGCGCGATCAGCCCGGTCGCGGTGAGCGTGATCGGCAGCACCCGTGACCACAACGCCAGCCGGTCGCGCTCGTCACGGGCCGAGTTGACCTGGGATTCGACGGTCTCCGGGGTCGAGGTCACCTTGTAGTCGACCAGCGTCACCTCGGGCTTGAGCCCGTCGCGGGCGTAGTAATGGTGGGCCTGGTCGCTCTGCTTGACGATCGTGCCGGTGACCGGATCCACCCAGAAGACGCGCTTGGCGGTGTAGTAGCGGGTCATGGTGATCTGCTCGGCCGGGTCCCCGGGCACACCCCACATGCCGGCGCTGGTGGTGATCTTGCGGTCCTCTTCGCCGGCATACAGCGACGGGTAGGTGACCGGAGCCACCGGCTTGCCTTCGGAGTTGACCCCGACGGTCTGGGTGAAGCGATAGGTCGTCAGACCGTTGACGTCCTCTTCGCCGTCGTAGTTGGCGTCGAACGCCTTCTGTGCGATCGGGTCGAAGTACGGGTAGGTCTTGCGCTCGGTGTTGAACGGGAATCGGTACGACAGGCCCTCGTGGCGCAGCGGGATCGGTGTCGGCGGGCTCTCGTCGCCGAAACCGCGTGGTTTCTGCACCGAGCCGCCCGGATGCGTATCGTCGGCGACCGCGACGGCGCTCTTACGGTTCAACGTCACGTTGTCGACGATGGCCAGCAGCAAACCGCTGTCCTTCTGCTTGTCGCTGCGCCGCAGCGACGACCCGACCTGCAGGGTGACCACCTGCGCGTTGGCCGGCAGCTCGACACTGACCTGCTGCTGGGACACCAGCGGCACGTTCTGGTTGACCACGACGCGCTCACCGGACAGCGACGCCGCGTCCAGCGCGGTTCCGTTGCCTTCACTGATCAGCGTCGCGTCGATGTTGAGCGGAATCTTCTCGATCCTGCTGCTGGTGTAGGTCGACAGCAGCAACGCCGCAATCAGCAGCGCGGCTCCGAGTCCGATGGTGCCGCAAGCGGCGATACGCAACATGACTGCTCGATTCACGTTGCAGTGACCTCCTATAGGTCCAGGGATTCGCAACCAGTGCGGCAGACTTGATTGACCCTAACAGCAGCGGTTAAGGGACAACCGGACCGAAGGCAGACTGTGACCGTGACCGATGCCCAACAGGTCGGCGGCACCCGCAGTTTCCTGCCCGCCGTCGAAGGTATGCGCGCCTGCGCGGCGATGGGCGTGGTCGTCACGCACGTCGCCTTCCAGACCGGGCACTCCAGCGGGGTGGACGGCCGGTTGTTCGGGCGGTTCGATCTGGCCGTCGCGGTGTTCTTCGCGTTGTCGGGGTTCCTGCTGTGGCGCGGGCACGCGGCGGCGGCGCGCAACCTCAAACCCCGCCCGCGTACCGGTCACTATCTGCGGTCGCGGGTGGTCCGCATCATGCCGGCCTATCTGGTGGCGGTGGTGGTGATCCTGACCCTGCTGCCGGACTCCAATCACGCCAACCTCACCGTGTGGCTGGCCAACCTGACGCTGACCCAGATCTACGTGCCGCTGACGCTGACCGGCGGGCTCACCCAGATGTGGAGCCTGTCGGTCGAGGTCGGCTTCTATCTGGCTCTGCCGGCTCTGGCGTTGTTGGCGCGCCGGCTTCCGGTCGCCGCGCGGGTGCCGGCGATCACGGCGGTAGGCGCGCTCAGTTTGGCCTGGGGGTGGTTGCCGCTGGACGCGCTCGGACGGGGCCCGGGCGCCAATCCGCTGAACTGGCCGCCGGCGTTCTTCTCCTGGTTCGCCGCGGGCATGGTGCTGGCCGAGTTGGTGCACAGCCCCATCGGTCGGGTGCACCGGCTGGCCCGCCGGCGGGTGCTGATGGCGGTGCTCGCGGTGGGCGCCTACCTGGTGGCTGCCTCCCCGCTGGCCGGCCCGGCGGGCCTGGTGACCAGCACCGCGTCGCAGTTCTCGGTGAAGACAGCGATGGGTGCGATGGTGGCGTTCGCGCTGGTGGCGCCGCTGGTCCTGGACCGGCCCGACACCCCGCACCGGCTGCTGGGCAGCACGCTGATGGTCACGCTGGGCCGCTGGTCGTACGGGTTGTTCATCTGGCACCTGGCCGCGCTGGACATGGTGTTCCCGGTGATCGGCGCGTTCGCGTTCGACGGGCGGATGCCGACGGTGCTGACGCTGACGCTGGTGTTCGGCTTCGCGATCGCGGCGGTGAGCTACGCGCTGGTCGAGTCGCCGTGCCGGGCAGCGTTGCGCCGGTGGGAGAAACGCGCGAAACCGGGGGAGCCGCAAGACCGCGAGGCGGACGCGATCGCGCCCTAGCTGTGAAGAACACCTAGCCACACCCGGCGCCGAGCGCGCTCATATGTACGCCGAAACACGGCTTTCCGCGTACATATGAGGACTCTCGCGTCCCCCTAAGCGGCGGGGGACACGTTGATCACCAAAGCGGTGATGTTGTCCGGCCCGCCGCCTTCCCGGGCCGCGGCGATCAACGCCGCGCAGGCGTAACCGGGAGCGAGGTTGTCGTCCAGGATCCGGCCCAGCTCCGGCTCCTTGACGACGCCGTGCAGACCGTCGCTGCACAGCAGGATCCGGTCCCCGGCCCGCAGTTCCAGAGCGCTGGAATCCGCCCGCGCCGGTGGCTTCATCCCCATGTACTTGGTCACCACACTGCGCGCCTTGTGCCGCCCGGTGTCCGCGGCGTCGACCTGGTGCGCGTCAACCAGCGCCTGGACCAGGGTGTGGTCGCGGGTGAGCCGTTGCAGCTGGCCGTCGCGCCGCAGATAGGCGCGGCTGTCGCCGAGGTGGGCCACCAGTGCGCGCGGACCCGCGATGACCACGGTCACCAGCGTGCTGTTGGCGCCCTGGTAGCGCGCGTCGGCCTGCGACTTGGCGTGCAGGTGATCGGAGAGCTCGGAGACAGCGCGCCCCAGCCGCTCCGGAGCATCCGGCTCGTCGCGCTGATCCAGCGGAATGTGGTGGGAGACGTAGTTGGGCAGTACGTCGACCATCGTCTGGGCGGCCAGCGCACCGTCGCGGCTGCCGCCCACGCCGTCGGCCACCATGAACAGGAACTGGTCGGCATCGGCCCCCCAGCGGTCCTGGTTGTTGCTTCGTTCGCAACCGACGTCGCTGAGCGCGGAGTATTCCAGGGCAAACATGGTCTAAGTCTGCAACCGCGCGACCACGACGTCACGTACCGCCGTGCGACGCGCCTTGCCCGCGTCGTCGCGCAACGGCGTGTCGACGAACTCCACGGTGCGCGGCACCTTGTAATGGGCGAGCCGTTCGCCGACGAACGACTGCACACCCGCCTCGTCCAGACCCGAACCGGGCACCGTGTGCACCAGCGCGTAGGGCACCTGTCCTAGATCCTCGTCGGGAACGCCGACGACCAAGCAGGACAACACATCCGGGTGGGCGGACAGCGCGTTCTCGATCTCGGCCGGGTAGACGTTGCGGCCGCCGACGGTGAACATGTCGACCCGCCGATCGGACAGGTACAGGAAGCCGTCGGCGTCGAAATAACCCAGATCGCCCAACGAATCCCAGCCGTCGCGGCTCTTGGCCCGGACGCCGACGTAGCGGTACGTCGCGGCACTGCCCGGGTTCGGCCGCATGTAGATCTCGCCGACCACCCCGGGCGGGCACGGGTTGCCGTCGTCGTCGAGCACCTTCATCTGCCCGGTGACCACCTGCCCGACCGAACCCGGGTGGGCCAGCCACTGCTCGCCGTTGATGAACGTCAGCGCCTGCAGTTCGGTGCCGCCGTAGAGCTCCCACAGCGCCTCGGGTCCCAGCAGCTTGATCCAGGCTTCCTTGACCGCCGGCGGGCACGGGGCGCCGACGTGCCAGAACCGCCGGATCGAGGACAGGTCGTAGGCCTCCGGGTCGGCGTTGTAGACCGGTAGCGCCCGCTGCATGATCGTGGGCACCGCGGTGACGAACGTGACCCGGTACTCGGCGATGAGCCGCAGGAACTCGTGCGGATCGAACCGCGGCAGCAGCACCAGGTGGTGGCCCATCAGCAGCGCGATGGTCGCGGTGCTGAACCCGGTGTTGTGGCTGAGTGGCACCGGCACCAGGTTGACGTCGCCCTCCTGCACGCCCAGCGGATGGCCGATCGCCGGCGGGATCCGGCTGTCGCTGCCGGCCTCGATCAGCTTGGGTCGTCCGGTGCTGCCGCCCGAGGCCAGCGACTTCCAGCACGGCGACACCGCTTCCGGCAACGGCTCGTCGGAGCATCCGTCGGGTATGAAACCGGTTGGCACGCTTGGAATCCGGCCGCCGGGATCGTCCCGGCCGATCAGCAGCGCCCGCGGCTTGAGCGCCAGCAGACCTTCGAACTCCGCGTCCGGCATCCGCGGCGACAGCGGCTGCGGGACGGCACCCAACTTCCAGCACGCCACCGTCGCTTGTACCCACTCGATCGAGTTGGGCAACACGATGCTGACGTAGTCGCCGACGCCGACGCCGCGTTCGGCATAGGCGCGGGCCAGCCGGTTAGTCAACGTGTCGAGTTCGGCGCGGGTGATGGTCCGCCCGCCGCAGCTGACGGCGGGCGCATCGGGGGCGAGCGCGGCCAGCCCGGAGAGCTGGGTTCCGATCGGTGGGACGCTCACTGATAGGCGCCCTGCCGGTCGAAGATCTTGCGCGGGTTGTCGACGAGCATGGTGCGCAGCTGCTCGTCGGTGACGCCGCGCTCTTTCAGCGCCGGGATGACGTCGTTGTGGATGTGCAGGTAATGCCAGTTCGGGGCGGCGACGGCGAGCATGTCCTCGGGCAGCGCGTCGAAGTAACAGTTGGCGTCGTGGGAGAGCACCATCTTGTCGGCGTGCCCGCGCTCGCACATCTTGGCGACGATGTCGACGCGCTCCTCGAACGGCAGGATGACGTCGATGCCGAATCGGTCCATGCCCAGGTAGGAGCCGGCGGAAATGAGCTCTTCGAGGTAGCCGACGTCGGTGCTGTCCCCGGAGTGCCCGATGACCACCCGGCTCAGGTCCACGCCTTCCTCTTCGAAGATGCGTTGCTGTTCCAGCCCGCGCCGTAATCCGGCGTGGGTGTGGGTGGAGATCGGCACCCCGGTGTGCTTGTGCGCCTGGGCAACCGCGCGCAGTACCCGCTCCACCCCCGGGGTGATGCCGGGTTCGTCGGTGGCGCACTTGAGGATTCCGGCCTTGATGCCGGTGTCGGCGATGCCCTGCTCGATGTCGCGGACGAACATGTCCACCAGCACGTCCGGACCGTCCAGCAGCGTGCCCGGGCCGGTGTAATGGAAGCGCAGCGGCAGGTCGTTATAGGTGTAGAACCCGGTCGCGACGACGATGTTCAGCTCGGTCTGTGCGGCGACGCGGGCGATGCGCGGGATGTAGCGGCCCAGCCCGATCACGGTCAGGTCGACGATGGTGTCCACGCCGCGGGACTTGAGTTCGTTGAGCCGGGTGACGGCGTCGGCCACCCGCTGGTCTTCGTCGCCCCAGGCTTCGGGATAGTTCAGCGCGATCTCGGTGGTCATGATGAACACGTGCTCGTGCATGAGCGTGACGCCGAGGTCGCCGGTGTCGATGGCGCCGCGGGCGGTATTGAGTGCTGACACGTCACTGATGCTAGGTCGCCAAGCCGGTCCGCCGACAGAGGCGTTTGCAGTACGGTGCGCTCATGCTGCTCAACCCCAATAACCTGCAACGCAAGTATCCGGACGCCCGCTCGGGCGAGATCATGCAGGCCACGGTGGACTTCTTCGAGAACCGCGGCAAGGCGAAGCTCAAGCACGACGACCACGAACGTGCCTGGTACTCAGAGTTTCTCGACCACATCGCCCGCGAGCGCATCTTCGCCTCTCTGCTGACCCCGTCCGAGTACGGCGCGGACGACTGCCGTTGGGACACCTACCGGATCAGTGAGTTCGCCGAGATCATCGGCTTCTACGGGTTGAGCTACTGGTACCCGTTCCAGGTGACGGCGCTGGGTCTGGGCCCGATCTGGATGAGCGACAACGAGGACGCCAAGCGCAAGGCCGCGGCGCAGCTGGAGCAGGGTGAGGTGTTCGCGTTCGGCCTGTCCGAGCAGACCCACGGCGCCGACGTCTATCAGACCGACATGATCCTCACCGAAGCCGAACACGGCTGGGTCGCCAACGGCGAGAAGTACTACATCGGCAACGCCAACGTCGCGCGGATGGTCTCGACGTTCGGCAAGATCGACACGGCGTCGGGGGATGATGCAAAGGATTACGTGTTCTTCGCCGCCGACTCCCAGCACGACCGGTACGACCTGAAGAAGAACGTCGTCAACTCGCAGAACTACGTCGCCAATTACGCGCTGCGCGACTACCCGGTCACCGAAGCCGACCTGTTGCACCGCGGCATGGGCGCGTTCCACGCGGCGCTGAACACCGTCAACGTCTGCAAGTACAACCTGGGCTGGGGCGCGATCGGCATGTGCACCCACGCCTTCTACGAATCCATCACCCACGCCGCCAACCGGCACCTGTACGGCACCGTCGTCACCGACTTCAGCCACGTGCGACGGCTGCTCACCGACTCCTACGTCCGGCTGGTCGCGATGCGGCTTGTCGCCACCCGCGCCAGCGACTACATGCGCAGCGCCTCGGCCGAGGACCGCCGCTATCTGCTGTACAGCCCGCTGGTCAAGGCCAAGGTCACCGGTGAGGGCGAGCGGGTGATCACCGCACTGTGGGACGTGATCGCGGCCAAGGGTGTGGAGAAGGACACCTTCTTCGAGACCGTGGCCCGCGAGATCGGGCTGCTGCCCCGGCTGGAGGGCACCGTCCACATCAACATCGGGCTGCTGGCCAAGTTCATGCCCAACTTCCTGTTCGCCCCGGACACCGCGCTGCCGCTGATCGGTAGGCGTGACGACGCCGCCGATGACACGTTCCTGTTCAACCAGGGACCCACCGGCGGTCTGGGTAAGGTGCGCTTCCACGACTGGCGAGCGTCATTTGCCAGCTACGCCCACTTGCCGAACGTCGCGCTGCTTCAGCAGCAGATCGACGTGCTGTCCGAGATGCTGGCCTCGGCCACTCCGGATGCTCGGCAGCAGAAAGACATCGACTTCGCGTTCGGCGTGGTTCAGATCTTCGCGCTGGTGCCGTATGCGCAGCTGATCCTCGAGGAGACCGCGGTTTCGGGTGTGGACGATGCGTTGCTGGACGAGATCTTCGGGATCCTGGTACGCGACTTCAATGCCTATGCCGTCGAATTGCACGACAAGGCGGCGACGACGGACGAGCAGGCCCGCTTCGCGCTGCGGATGATCCGGCGTCCGGCCCACGACCCGGCGCGCTATGAACAGGTCTGGACCCAGCACGTCCTGCCGCTCAGCGGCGCGTACCAGATGCGCCCCTGACACCGTCCGTACCCTTGACTGTGAACTGGCTCACAGTAAAATGACCAGTGGTCATATCAGCAAGGGGGATGCATGCCGACCGTTACCTGGGCTCGTGTCGACCCGGCTCGTCGAGCGGCCGTCATCGAGGCCGCCGAGGCCGAGTTCGGCGCGCACGGGTTCTCCAACGGCAGCCTGAACGTCATCGCCCGTCGCGCCGGGGTCGCCAAGGGCAGTCTGTTCCAGTACTTCGCCGACAAGCGCGACCTCTACGCGTTCATCGCCGACGTCGCCAGCCAGCGGGTGCGTGCCTATGTCGAGTTGGTCATCCGCGAACTCGACCCGGGTCGGCCGTTCTTCGACTTTCTTACCGACCTGCTCGACGCCTGGGTGGCCTATTACGCCGAGCACCCCCGGGAGCGTTCGTTGCACGCCGCCGCGACCCTGGAGGTCGACGCCGACGCCCGCGTCAGCGTGCAGAAGGTGCTGCACCGCCACTATTTGGAAGTGCTGCGTCCGCTGGTCTCCGAGGCGCACCGGCGGGGGGATCTGCGTGCGGACGCGGACACCGACGCGCTGTTGTCACTGCTGCTGATGATCTTCCCGCACCTGGCGCTGGCCCCCTACATCCACGGCCTGGACCCGGTGCTCGGTCTCGACGAGCCATCGCCCGAACAGCCGGCGCTGGCGGTGCGCAGGTTGGTCGCGGTGCTGTCCGCGGCGTTCTCGCCCGTCCCAGCCCCAGCCCGATCAGAGGAGATTCCATGACACGCACACACTCCGGCTCGATGGTGGCGGGCGGTCTCAACTGGGACAGCCTGCCGCTCAAGCTGTTCGCCGGCGGCAACGCGAAATTCTGGAATCCGGCCGACATCGACTTCTCCCGCGACCGGGCCGACTGGGAGAAGTTGACCGACGACGAGCGCGACTACGCCACCCGGCTGTGCGCCCAGTTCATCGCGGGCGAGGAGGCGGTGACCGAGGACATCCAGCCGTTCATGGCGGCGATGCGCGCCGAGGGCCGGCTGGGCGACGAGATGTACCTGACCCAGTTCGCGTTCGAGGAAGCCAAGCACGTCCAGGTGTTCCGGATGTGGCTCGACGCGGTCGGGATGACCGAGGATCTGCACCCGTATCTGGACGGACTGCCCACCTACCGGCAGATCTTCTACGACGTGCTGCCCGAGTGTCTGAACGCGCTGACCGACGACCCGTCGCCGGCGGCCCAGGTGCGGGCGTCGGTCACCTACAACCACATCGTCGAAGGCATGTTGGCGCTGACCGGCTACTACGCCTGGAACAAGATCTGCGTCGAACGCGGCATCCTGCCCGGCATGCAGGAGTTGGTGCGGCGCATCGGGGACGACGAACGACGCCACATGGCGTGGGGCACGTTCACCTGCCGTCGGCACGTGGCCGCCGACGACAGCAACTGGAGCGTTTTCGAAGCGCGGATGAACGAGCTGATCCCGATGGCGCTGCGGCTCACCGAGGAGGGTTTCGCCCTCTACGGTGACCCTCCGCCGTTCGATCTGTCGCCCGAGGACATGCTGGCCTACTCCACCGACAAGGGCATGCGCCGGTTCGGCACCATCAGCAGCGCCCGCGGTCGCCCGCTCGGCGAGATCGACCTGGACTACTCGCCCGTGCAGCTCGAGGACGACTTCGCCGACGAGGACGAGCGCGCGCTGGCCGCGGTCTGATCCCCTAGTACCGCGAACCGCGTACCGCGTACCGCGAACCGCGTACCGCGAACCGCCTACCGCGAGCAGACGCAGAATCGCATAAAAACGCGAGTTCGCGTGCGATTCTGCGTCTGCTCGCGCCGAGGGCCTCAGCCCACCCACACCGTCTTGGCGTTGACGAACTCGCGGATGCCCAGCCCGGCCAGCTCGCGGCCGTACCCGGAGCGCTTGATGCCGCCGAAGCCGAGTTCGGGGTAGGACACCGTCATGCCGTTGATGAACACCTGACCGGCCTCGATCTCGTCGACGAAGCGCTGCTGCTCGGCTTCGTCGTTGGTCCACGCGTTGGACCCGAGGCCGAAGCTGGTGGCGTTGGCGATCTCGATCGCCTCGTCGATGTCGGCGGCGCGGTACACCGAGGCCACCGGGCCGAACACCTCCTCTTTGTACAGCGGCATGTCCTTGCTGATGTCGGTGATGACCGTCGGCGGGTAGAACCAGCCCGGGCGGTCGGGGCGTTCTCCGCCGCACCGGACCTTCGCACCTGCCTTGACGGCGTCCTCGACCTGCTGGGCGATCTCGTCGCGGCCGGACTCGGTGGCCAACGGACCCACGTCGGTGTCCGGATCGGTGGGGTCGCCGACCTTGAGCGCCTGCATCTGTTCGACGAACTTGTCCACGAACGAGTCGTAGATGTCGGTGTGAATGATGAAACGCTTTGCGGCGATGCAGGATTGGCCATTGTTCTGCACCCGGGCCTTGACCGCGGTGGTGACGGCCTCGTCCAGCTCCGCGGACGGCATCACGATGAACGGGTCGCTGCCCCCGAGTTCGAGCACGGTCGGCTTGATCTCGTCACCACAGATGGCGGCGACGGACTGCCCGGCCGGTTCGCTGCCGGTCAGGGTGGCGGCCGCGACGCGCGGATCGCGCAGGATGCGCTCGATCGCACCCGACGGGACGAGCAACGTCTGGAAACAGCCGTCCGGGAAACCGCCGCGGGAGATGACGTCGGCCAGATACAGCGCGGACTGCGGCACGTTCGAGGCGTGCTTGAGGATCCCGACGTTTCCCGCCATCAACGCCGGCGCGGCGAACCGGACGGCCTGCCAGAGCGGAAAGTTCCACGGCATGATGGCCAGCACCACGCCGAGCGGTTGATACCGGACGTAGGCCTGCTTCGCGCCGACCTTCGAGGCTTCGGCCGGCTCGTCGGCGAGCAACCTTTCGGCGTTGTCGGCGTAGTAGCGAAAACCCTTGGCGCACTTCAACGTTTCGGCTTTGGCCGAGGACAGCGTCTTGCCCATCTCCTGGGTCATCATCGCCGCGACGTCGTCGGCCTCCTTCTCCAGCAGGTCGGCGGTGGCGTTCGCCCATTCGGCGCGCTGCGCGAAGGTGGTGGAGTGCCGGTAGTCGAGGAAGCGCTCGTACGCGCGGGCGATCGCTGCGTCGACGTCGTCGTCGGTGGCCGGGTCGAAGGTCTTGACTGTCTCCCCGGTGGCCGGGTTGATGGTGGCGATAGGCACGCTGAATCCTTCGTCTGGTGGGTACAAGAAACCTGTCCTATATCTAGCCTGCCACTAACAGTGGCGAAGTGGAGACGGGGAGGTCCAGCGGATGAGCACAGCGGCTGAGCTGATCGTGAAGTGCCTGGAGAACGAGGGAGTCCAGTTCGTCTTCGGGATACCGGGGGAGGAGAACATCCGTCTCATCCAGGCGCTGGCCGCGTCGGACATCCGCTACGTGCTGACCCGGCACGAGCAGGCCGCGGCGTTCATGGCCGAGATGTACGGCCGCGTCACGGGTCGCGCCGGGGTGGTGTCCGCGACGCTGGGGCCGGGGGCGATCAACATGCAGCTCGGCGTCGCCGACGCCACCACCAACAGCACCCCGGTGGTCGCGATCTCGGCGCAGGTCGGACAGGACCGCGAGTACAAGGAGTCGCACCAGTACGTGGACCTGGTGTCGATGTACGCGCCGATCACCCGGTGGGCCGCCGACATCCCGACCGCGCGCGCCATCCCGGAGATGGTCCGCAAGGCGTTCAAGACCGCCGAGACCGAACGCCCGGCCGCGGTCTACCTGGCGGTGCCCGAACACATCGACCAGGACGAGGACGACTACGACCTGACGCCGTTGCCGCGCAGGGTCGTTCGCGCCGACGCACCGGCGCCGCGGCAGATCGCCCGCGCGGTGGACATCCTGCGCAACGCGCAGCGTCCGGCGGTACTCGCCGGGCATGGCGCCGCCCGCAGCGACGCCACCGAGGCGCTGGTCCGCTTCTCGGAAAAGACTGGCATCAAGGTGGCCAACACCTTCCACGGCAAGGGCGTGATGCCCGACGATCACCCCAACAGCATCGGCACGCTGGGCTTCATGACGCACGACTACGTCAACTTCGGATTCGACAACGCCGACGTCGTGATCGCGGTCGGATACGAACTGCAGGAGTTCGATCCGGCCCGCATCAATCCCAAGGGCGACAAGAAGATTCTGCACGTCCACCGGTTTCCCGCCGAGGTCGACGCGAACTACACCGTCGAGGTGGGGATCATCGGCGACATCACCGACTCGCTGAACGAACTCACCGATGCCCTGGACGGGAAGCGCTTCGACGACAACGAGGTTCCCGGGTCCGGACTGCTGGAAGAGGAATTCGCTCGCGGACAACAGGATTCGCGTTTCCCGGTGACGCCGCAGCGGCTGGTCGCCGATACCCGGGAGGCGCTGGGGCGCGACGACGTGGTGCTGGTGGACACCGGAGCCACCAAGATGTGGATGGCCCGCCTGTATCCGACCTACGAACGCAACACCTGCCTGATCTCGAACGGCTTGTCCACCATGGGCTTTGCGCTGCCCGGGGCGCTGGGGGTGAAGCTCGCCCGGCCCGACGCGAAGGTGCTGGCGGTAGTCGGCGACGGTGCGTTCCTGATGAATTCGCAGGAGATCGAAACCGCGGTGCGGGAGAAGATTCCGCTGGTGGTGTTGATCTGGGACGACGGCGGCTACGGGCTGATCGAGTGGAAGATGGACCTCGAGCTCGGTGAGCACCACCACGTCTCATTCGGCAACCCGGACGTGGTGCGTTACGCAGAAAGCTTCGGCGCCAAGGGGTATCGGATCGAAAGCGCCGAGGATCTGCTGCCAACGCTGCGGACGGCGCTGGAGGACGACGGCGTGTCCATCATCTCCTGTCCGGTGGACTATTCGGAGAACCTGCGGCTCACCGACCGGCTCGGGGAGCTGGACGAGACGCTGTAGCTTTCTCGGCATCCGACTTGTCCACAGTCAGAGGTCTATGCACAGGAGCGTCGTCGGGGCCGGGGAGTTGTCGGTGCCGGTTCCTAGAATCTGAGGTATGGCAGCGAGCACGCGTGAAGAGATCGTGGAGGTCTTTGACGCACTCGATGCGGATGTGGATCGTCTGTGCGCGTTGTCCTTTGAGGTGTTCACCACCCCGGAGCGGATGCGGGCTCTGCAGCGCCTGGAACGGGCAGCCCGCCAACTGCGCACACCCCAGCACGCGGTGATCAACCAACTCGCCGCCCACGCCGCCGAGGAGGAGTTGGGCGGCAAGCTGCGCAGTGCGTTGGCGGATCGGTTGCGGATCTCTAAAGCCGAAGCCGGCCGCCGTATCGCCGAAGCCCACGATCTGGGGCCGCGGCGGGCGCTGTCGGGGGAGGCGTTGGCGCCGCTGCTCACCGCGACCGCGACCGCCCAAGGCGCCGGACTCATCGGTGATGAACACATCCGATTGATCCGCAAATTCCTGGCCCATCTGCCCGACACGGTCGATGCGTTGACCCGGCAGGACGCCGAAGCCGACCTGGTCGACAAGGCCACCCACTTTCGCCCCGAACAAGTGCAGACCTATGCCCAGGAAGTGATGGCCTATCTGCACCCCGACGGCAACTACAGCGATGACGAACGCGCCCGCCGGCGCGGCCTGATGCTGGGCAAGCAGGAGTTCGACGGGATGTCGCGCCTGAGCGGGCTGGTCACCCCCGAGCTGCGGGCCGCGATCGAAGCGGCGTGGACGAAGTTGGCCGCACCGGGGATGTGCAACCCGACCGATGAGGCACCGCGCGTGGACGGCGAACCCGATACCGAGGAGGCGCAGCGCGATACCCGCTCGGGACCCCAACGCCAGCACGACGCGCTGCTGGCCGGGCTACGCGCACTGCTGGCCTCCGGGAAGCTAGGCAAGCATCGCGGGCTGCCGGTCACCATCATCGCCACCACCACCGTGGCAGAACTGGAAGCCGCCGCCGGGTGGGCGCGCACCGGCGGCGGCTCCCGCCTACCCATGAACGATCTGATCCGCATGGCCGGCGGCGGCGCCAACCACTATTTGGCGATCTTCGACGGCGCCAAACCCCAAGCCCTGTATCACGCCAAGCGGTTGGCCTCCCCGGCCCAGCGGATCATGCTGTGCGCCAAAGACCTCGGCTGCACCAGACCCGGCTGCGACGCCCCGGCCTACCACTCCGAAGTCCACCACGTCACCGCATGGCGCAAAACCGGGCGCACCGACATCAACGACCTCACCCTGGCCTGTGGCCCCGATAACAGACTGGCCGAAAAAGGCTGGACCACCCGCACCAACACCCAAGGCCACACCGAATGGATCCCCCCAGCACACCTCGACCACGGCCAACCCAGAATCAACACCTTCCACCACCCCGAGAAACTGCTGATCCCCGAGGACGACGACGAACCTTAGTGGCGCAGTGACATCGGCGGCACATAGCTCCCGATCAGCGTCCGATGCCACCACGCGCGATCGCGCCGCAACTCAGCCGGCGTAGTGAACCGATACACGTAAAGCTGCGCACGCACATACCGCGGCGGCGCATCCGGAAATGGGTTGTGCCGCAACAGCCGTAGCGTCGCTGCGTCATTGCGTAACAGCCGGTGCAAAAACGGTGTCATCCACGCCAGCGCGTAACCGGGCGAGATGGCGGCGAACCACATCAGCCAGTCCAGCCGCAGATGGTAGGGCGCGAATTGCCTTGGCAGCCGCCGCAGTCCGGTGGGCTTGCCCTCGAACTCGTACTCGCGCCACACCGCATCGTCGGTGGGATCGGCAGAATCGGTGCCCTCGATCACCACCTCATGCCGGGTGCGGGAAATGCTGCCGAAGGCACCATAGGTGTTGCCCAGGTGAAAGGCGTTGAACGAGGCGTTCATCCGTTGCCGCGCCGACAGCATGTTGCGCGTCGGCCAATAACCCAAGACCACCATCGCCGCGGCAGCGACGATCACCACGGCAACAAACCACATCGGCGGCGTTGGCAAGTCGGGATGCTCGGGCACCGCGACCGCACTGAACGCCAACAGGATCGTCACCCAGTTGAGCCAGGCGAAGTTCCCCGACAGCACCAGCCACAATTGCGTCAAGATGATGATCGCCGCGGCAATCCCGGCCACCGGCTGCGGCGCGAACAATCCGAACGGCACCACCAGCTGCGCAAAATGATTGCCCGCCACCTCGATCCGATGCAACGGTTTGGGCAGGTGATGGAAGAACCAGCTCAGCGGACCGGGCATCGGCTGCGTCTCGTGGTGGTAGTACAGGCACGTCAAGTCCCGCCAGCAGCGGTCGCCGCGCATCTTGATCAAGCCGGCCCCGAACTCGACCCGGAACAACAGCCAGCGCGCCAGCAACAGCGTCAGCAGCGGCGGCGCCACCCGCTCGCCGCCGAGAAAGATCATCAGGAACCCCGCCTCCAAAAGTAGGGACTCCCAACCGAACCCGTACCACGTCTGCCCGACGTTGACGATCGACAAATACAGCGCCCACAGCACTAGCCAGACCAGCATCCCTGCCCACAACGGCGCGACCCGCGTCACGCCGCAGACCACCGCCGCCGACAACACGGCGCCCGTCCAGCACACGAAGGCGAAAAGCCGGTCCGAGTAACGGAAGTGGAAGATGCTCGGCGCGCGCCAGAACGACCGTCCGGCCAGATATCGCGGCACCGGAAGCATGCCGTCTTCCCCGATGAGTGCCCGGAACTGTCGCGCCGCCGCCACAAAGGCGATCAGATAGATCAGCGCCACGCCACGCTGCAGCACCGTAGTGCCCAGCCAGTATTCGGGCGCCGAAAACCATCCCATGGCGGTATCCAGTCAACCAGCCCCGAACTACTCGTCGCCACCCTGTCGCAACACCACCACCGAAGCGGCCACCGTGGCCAACGAAATCAGCGCCAGCAGTTGGACACCCGCGGAGTGACCCGCGTACCCGTCCACCGAGCGCCACGGGTGCCGCGACAACACGGCCCCGGCCGCGATCAACCCACCGGCACTGAACGCCACGGTGAAGCGATCCCGCAACGCGTACCGCACGGCCAGTGCTGCTCCGAACACCACGACTCCCACGAGACCGGAGATCAACGCCCCGGCCCCTAGCACGGGAATCGCCGCCCATCGTCCAGGTGTCCACGGCACCGCGGCGGGATCCCCCGGATCGCCGCGCCGGCGCCAGAATGCCAGCATGGCCAGCAGCGGCAGCAGAGCAAGGCCGCCGAAAAGTCCGGCGCGGTAGAGGGTGTCGGCGGCGTACGTCAGCGTGATGGTGCCGGGATCCCCCGCCGGCACCACCCAACCCTGCTGCCACCCGTTGACCGCTACCGGTGTCAGCCGCGCCCCGCTACCGTCCCGCGCCACCCAGCCGGGGTTGATGCTCTCCGGAATCACCAACACCCGAGACGTGCCCGACGCCGCCGCCCGCACCTCGCGACGGGACGGACCCCAGTCCCCGACGGGAGCGAAAGCAACTGCGGCACCGGAAGTTTCGGGACCAATCGCCAACTGGACGCCGTCGACGACGAACGCCGCGCCCGGACTGATCAGCAATTCCTGCTGTCCGGCCGGCAGTGCGATCGGTTCGGTCTCACACGGTTGCGCCACCACCGGCCGGCCGTCCAACAGCGCCCCCGCGGTGGTCCGGACGGAGGTATGCACGAACCGGCCCGCCACCGCGATCACCGGCCCGTGCTCACAGTCGACGAAAACCTGCCGGTCCCGGTCCGGGGCGGCCGGCGCGATCGGCCCACCGTCGGTGCCCAACGCGACGATCTCGGCCAGCCCGGGGGGCTTGAGCTGGTCGAAGCCCAGCGCGTTGCGGTCGATGATGTCGTCCCAGTCGAGGAGGCTGACGGTGACGGTGTCGGTCACCTTCGGCTGCAACGACAGGTCGCCACCGGAGAGCGCCCGCACCTGCGGGCCGTCACCCAGGTCGACGGCCACCAGCGTCGGGTGCGCCGGCAGCACCGACCGGCTGGGGGTCAACCGCAGCCCGGCCACCTCGGTGGGCCGCGGCAGCGTCAAAGTGAGCGTCGGCGGCGTCTTGTGCTGCACCACCCGTTGCGGGGCCGTCCACGCGGTGCCCGGATCGCCGTCGGTGGCCGCGTACGCCGAGCCGAGGATCTCGACCACATCGGAATCACCGCGGGCGCGGGCGGTGCCGGGTTCGGCGATCAGGTCGGCCAGCTTGGGGCCCTGCCGCGGGCGCACCCACACCGTCGGCCGCACCGTAACCGGCCCCGGCACGGTCAGCGTGCGGCTCAGGTTGACCGGCTCCTCGGGCGTCAGCGCCATCGACGACGCGCACCGCACATTGTCCGGCCCCGCCGCACACCCCGGCCGGCCCAGCAGCTCGGCGCCCAGATCCCAGCCCGCAATCGCGGCACCCGGCGGCGGCCCGGGCACTGACACCGTGTGCCGCAACGTCACCGGATGGGCGAACCCGGACGCGTCGTACTGGGTGACGCTCAGGTCGGTGATGCCGAACTGGACGCCGGGTGAGCCGTCGTCGGTGGCGGCAGCGGTGATCTTCACCCACGGGGTTTCGCCGTACGGCAGCGCGGCGGTCAACGGTTCGCCGGCTTCGTCGAAGCGCAGCGTGGTGCTGCCGTTGGCGGTCTCGACCAGGATGCGTCGCACCTGGGCGCCGACGGCCGTCGCGCTGGGAGTCAACGTGAGGACGGCATTCGTCACCGGATGGTCGAAGTCGACCCGCAGCCACTGCCCGACGGCGGCCTGCAGCGCGTTGGACACCCAGGCGGTCGCCGGGTCGCCGTCGATCGCGGCGGCCGGTGCGGTGGCCGGTGCGACGTCGGGCAGCGCGGTGGCATCCGAGGACGAGCTGGACGCCGTGATGCGCCCGCCCGTCCAGGCTCCGTAGACCGTCTGCGCGCCCGGGACGGGGTAGTCGGGCACCCGGTTGTAAGTGTGCCGGGCGTCGTCGGGCGCGCGGATCGCCGACGAATGCAGATCCACTCGGCCGTAATCGGTTTCGCGGGCCAGCGGGGTGTCGGTGACGGTGACGAGCGGCGTCGGCAGGCCGGCGGTCTGAGCGTCCGCGGTCATCAGCACCGGCCCCAGCGGCGGCTGGCCGAGCAGGCGCCGCCGCTCGTCGAGGCGCAGCAGCACCTCCGGGCCGCCGTCGACGCGCGCGAGTCGGTCGGTGTCGACGAAGTAGGGCGCACCCGGCCCACCCGGCCCACCCGGATCGCCGCCCGAACCGACCCGGTAGATCTCCACCGCCGGATAGCGTGGCCGCAGCCCGCTGTCGTTGACGAAGCCGGCCAGTGTGCCCGGTCCCACCGGCGCCCCGAACTCGGCCACCTTGTCCAGTCCCGGCGATCCCGTGACGGCGCGATGCACCAGAATCGGTCGCGCCGACCGCGACGACTCCGGGTCCAGATCATTGCGCACCACGACATACGAAATACCTTGGCGGGCAAGGGTATCGGCCAGCCCGGCGGACGGGCGCCCAGCGGCGAACAAGCGTTGCACCGAGTCCAGCGCGCGGATGGTCTGCGGCGGCGTCAGCGGGATCGAGTCGCGCACCCCCCACGGACCCGAACTCAGCACCTGCAACGGCTCGTCGTGGCTGGTACCCCACACCTGGGTCGCAAACGGTGCGCCGGGCACCACCAACGCCCGGCCGCCCGGGTGGCCGGCAAGCCAGTTGGCGGTCTGATGCCAGTAGTCGGGTATCGCGCGGAACGTTCCCGGCGGCGTCAGCCGGCCGGTCCACGCCAGCGAGGTGCTCACCATCAGCGCGACGAGCGCCACGATCCCGACGGCGACCCGCCGGTCGCGCTCCGGGTGTGCGAACGCGCGCAGCCACACCGGCCTGGGCGCACTGCCCGGTAACGGGATCCGGCCCAGTAAGTGCGCGAAGCCCAGCACCAGCGGGATCCGGATCACCGGCCCCAACTTGTGCACGTTGCGCAGCGGCGTGCCGGCCGCGTCCAGGAACGCCTGTACCTGATGGGCGATCGGCGAGCCCAGCCCGCCGCTGTAGCCGATCGCCAGCAGCACGACCCCGACCAGCAACATCGTCACCAATCGGCCGCGCGCCGGCATCCCGGGCAGGGCCAGCCCGGCCAGCCCGACGGCCGCGACCAGACAGGTGCCCAGGATCGCCACGGTCCCGGTGACCAGCGGCGCGCCCGCCGTCGCGGTCGGCGCCACGAACGGCGTCCAGCTGTCGGTGCCGCGCAGCAGCTCCACCAGCGACGACCATTGGGTGGTCACCCCGGAGGATTCGATGAAGTCCAAAAACGGCGGACTGACGTCACGCAACTGGCTGAGCGCCACCGCCCACCACAGCACCGCCACGGCCACCGCCGCCAGCAACCAGCCGACGTAACGCCACCACCGCCGGTTCGGCCGGTGACAGGCCAGCCAGATCAACGCCGGCAGGCAACCCGCGGCCGTCGCGATCGCGTTCACCGCGCCCATCAGCGCCACCGCCAGCCCGGCCTGACCGGCCAGCACCCGCGCCGATCGGCCGGGATCCGAACGCAGCGCCAGGATCGTCGGCAACAGCACCCACGGCGCCAGCATCATCGGCAACGTTTCCGACGAGATCGACCCGATCGTCGTCAGCACCCGCGGCGACAACGCGAAAGCGACCGCGCCCAGCACCCGCGACGATGGGCTCCCGATGCCGAGGGCCTCGGCGACGCGCAGCAACCCCCAGAATCCGGCCGTCAACAGCAGCGCCCACCACAGCCGCTGGGTGACCCAACCGGGCACCCCCAGCAAATGCCCGGCCACAAAGAAGCTGCCGTGCGGAAACAGGTAGCCGTAGGCCTGGTTCTGCGACTGCCCGAACGGCAGGTCGCTGTTCCACAGGTGGGTGGCGCGCGCCAGAAACCGCAGCGGGTTGGCGGTGAGGTCGAGTTTGGTGTCGGGGGAGACCTGCCCGGGAGATTGGGCGAAGCTCAGGACGAGCGAGACGGCCCCGACGAGCAGCAGCCAAAGACGCGACAGGGCCGACTGGCCGGTCACACCCTGACTAGCTGCGGTTGCCGTACTCGACCCGGTTGAGCACCGACGACGACGGATCGCCCCCGGGCAGTGGCGGCTTCGTGTCCTGCTGGACCATCAGCGTGATCCCGAAGATCGCGGCCGCACCGAGCAACAGACCCACCACCACACTTGCGGCGGCTGGCGCGACGATCCGGTTCATAGTGATCGAACCTAGCAGAACGGCCCGCGCCCCCCGCACCTCGCGGCGAAACGCCCCGTGACAGCATGTCCGGATGGCTTTTCCCCGTACTCTGGCCGTCCTTGCCACCGCGTCGATGCTGGTGGCGGCCTGCAGTGACAGCGGCACCAAACACGGGCCGGCATCGTCGACCAGCACGCCCACCCCGGCGCCCACCAGCTCGACCCCGGCCGCGGCACCCGGCAACAAGTTGTGTGTCGATCCCCGCGAAGTGCCGGCGAAGATCACGAACCTGCGCGACAAGCTGGCCCAGCTGCTGATGGTCGGGGTCAAAGACGCGGCCGACGCCAAAGCCGTCGTCAGCCAGTTCCATGTCGGCGGCATCATCATCGACAGCGACACCGACCTGACCATGCTGCCGGGCCCGCTGACCGAGGTCGCCAATGCCGCGGCGCCGCTGCCGCTGGCGGTCGGCGTCGACGAAGAGGGCGGCCGGGTGTCCCGGTTGCGCACGCTGCTGGACGGCAGGGGGCCGACGGCCAAGGAGATGGGCCAGACCATGACGCCGCAGCAGGTCCACGACCTGGCGCTGACCCGCGGCCGCAAGATGAAGGACCTGGGCATCACCGTCGACTTCGCCCCGGTCGTCGACGTCACCGACGCCCCGGACGACACCGTGATCGGGGACCGCTCGTTCGGCTCGGACCCGGCGAAGGTGACCGAATGGGCCGGGCAGTACGCGCAGGGTCTGCGGGACGCGGGTTTGCTGCCGGTGCTCAAGCACTTCCCCGGGCACGGGCACGGTTCCGGGGATTCCCACACCGGCGGTGTCAGCACGCCACCGCTGGGCGAGCTCATCGCCAACGACCTGTTGCCCTACCGGACGCTGCTGGACAAGAGCCCGGTGGCGGTGATGATCGGCCACATGCAGGTGCCGGGCCTGACCGGCACCGAGCCGGCCAGCCTGAGTCCGAAGGCCGTCGAATTACTGCGTACCGGAACCGGTTACGGCGGCCCGGCGTTCGACGGCCCGGTGTTCAGCGACGACCTGTCCAGCATGGCCGCCATTTCAGACCTGTTACCGGTGACCGAGGCGGTCTTGAAGACGCTGCAGGCCGGCACCGACATCGCGCTGTGGATCACCACCAAGGAGGTGCAGGCCGTCCTGGACCGCCTCGAGCAGGCGGTGAACACCGGTGACCTGCCGGTCCAACGGGTCGACGCATCCCTGATCCGGGTGGCCGCCATGAAGCACGTCACCCCGACGTGCGGTCGTTAGCTCTAGAGTCGGAAGGACAGGCGAGAGAGGCGCAGGACCAATGGCCGGTGGCAGCAAACGGTTACCGCGTGCTGTGCGCGAGCAACAGATGCTCGACGCTGCCGTCCAGATGTTCTCGGTCAACGGCTATCACGAGACCTCGATGGACACCATTGCCGCCGAGGCGCAGATCTCCAAGCCGATGCTGTATCTGTACTACGGCTCCAAGGAAGACCTGTTCGGCGCGTGCCTGAACCGGGAGATGGGCCGGTTCATCGACGCGCTGCGCGCCGACATCGACTTCACCCAGAGCCCAAAAGACCTGCTGCGCAACACTATCAGCTCGTTCCTGCGTTACATCGACGAAAACCGCGCCTCGTGGATCGTGATGTACACCCAGGCCACCAGCTCGCAGGCGTTCGCCCACACGGTGCGCGAGGGCCGCGAGCAGATCATCGAACTGGTCGGAGGTCTGGTGCGTGCCGGCACCCGCAGCCCCCGCACCGATTCCGAGATCGACGTCATGTCAGTCGCTTTGGTGGGGGCGGGGGAGGCGATCGCGAACCGGCTCAGCACCGGCGACATCGACGCCGACGCCGCGGCACAGCTGATGATCGACCTGTTCTGGGCGGGTCTGCGCGGGGCGCCCGCCGATCGTGACGTGGCGTCCAACACCGCGACGGGGTAGATCCCGGTGCCTCGCCGGAACCTCGAGTTCTTCTGCGCGACAGTCATTACCGGCCTGCTGGCCGGCCTTGCCGGATTGGCGACGACGGTCGTGCTGCGCTCCGTCGAACACCTCACCTATCACTACACTTTCGGCTCGCTGCTCGACGGCATCACCGCCAGCAGTCCCATCCGCCGCGCGCTCGGGCCGATGGTGGGCGCCGCGCTGGCCGGTCTGGGGTGGTGGCTGCTGCGACGCCGGGCGGACGTGCCGCCGCTGGCCGGAACCATTGCGAACCGGCAGCCGATTCCGCGGGCCGCCTGGAGCGTCGACGCGGTGCTGCAGGTGCTGCTCGTCGGATCCGGTGCGTCGCTGGGACGCGAAGGTGCGCCGCGTCAATTCGCCGCTGCAGCAAGCGATTTCGGCACCGGATCGCTGCGCAGGCTGTCGCGCGACGATCGCGAGATCCTGCTGGCCTGCGCGGCCGGTGCCGGGCTGGCCGCGGTCTATGCCGTTCCGACTGCCGGCGCGCTGTTCGCCCTGCGGATTTTGCTCAACACCTGGCGCCTGCGGGCGGTCGGTGCGGCGCTGATCACCTCCAGCCTGGCCGTCGCCGTCGCGTCGGTGATCACCCACGATCACCACGAATTGCAGTGGCCCAGCGCCGAACAAACCCCTTTGCTCAGCGCGCACGGCCTGGCCCTCGCGCCGCTGGCGTTCGGGGTGGGGTGGGCGTTCAACAAGATCATCGCGGCCGCCCGGCCGGCCGAGCTGATGCGGTCCTGGGCGGTGATCCCGGCGCTCGCCGCGGCCGGCCTGCTCACCGGCATCTGCTCGCACTGGTGGCCCGAACTGCCCGGCAACGGCAAGAGCGTGCTCACCGTCAGCCTGGCCGCCGGCATGACGCTCACCTCGGCGGCGGTGATTCTGGTGCTGAAGCCGCTGCTGACCGCGCTGTTCCTGCGGGCCGGCGGAGCGGGTGGTCTGCTCACGCCTTCGTTGGCAACCGGCGCCGCGGCCGGGTCGCTGTTGGTGCTGGCGCTCAACCAGGTGGCCGGCACCCATCTGCACGGACCGGTGATCTCGCTGGCCGCGGCCGCCGGCGTGCTGGCGGTGACGCAGGGATCGCCGGTGTGGTCCGCGATCTTCGTCTGGGAACTGGCCCGGCCGCCGATCTGGATGCTGGTGGTCTTCGCGGTCACCGCCGTCGGCGCGCACGAGATCAAGACACTCGTCCTCGGCCGCCGCCCGCCGCCCCACGACCACCGGGCCGGGTGAAAACTACAGCGGCTTGACGCTCCCGGTCAGGTGCGGATAGCCCTTGGAAAGGTTGCGCAGCGACAGATCCCAGCCGCCGTCGGCCTGCTCGACGTACAGTCCCACCTTCGCCGGCAACAGGATCGGCTTGCCGAACCGCACCGAATACTGCACCGCGTCCGGCAATTTGCCCTCGATGTTCGCCAATACCGCTGCGGCACTGAACATTCCGTGCGCGATCGAAGTCGGGAAGCCGAACAGCTTCGCGGCGACACCATTGGTGTGGATCGGGTTGAGGTCACCGCCCACCACGGCGTACCGACGAATCTGTGCCGGCGAAATGCTCAGCACGGTCGACGGCGGCGGCAGCTTGGGTTCTTTTTTCGGCGGCGGCTTGGGTTCGTCGGACAAGCTGGTGCGTTGCTGGTGCAGGAAGGTCGTCACCTGCTGCCAGGCCAGGTCGTTGCCGACGTGCACGTCGGTCAGCAGGTCGACCAGCAGGCCCTTGCGATGCTCGCGCAGGTTCTCGGCATGAACCTGCACACTGACCGTGTCGGTCACCGCGATCGGCCGGTGCTGGGTGATCTGGTTCTCGGTGTGCACCGAACCCATTGCGGAGAACGGGAAGTCGAACCCGGACACCAGCGACATGATCGACGGGAACGTCAGCGCGAACGGGTAGGTCAGCGGCACGTTGTTGCCGTAACTCAGCCCGGTGACCGCGGCGTAGGCGGCGACGTTGGCCTGGTCGATGGGCAGCTCCTCGACCGTCACCGTGCGGGTGGGCAGCTTGTCCGATCGGGGCACCACGGGTAGCGCCCCGGCCACCGCGCGCAGCATGTTGCGAAGCCCGCTGGGTTGACCCATCTCAGGCCCCGATCATGGCTTGGCCGCAGACCCGAACGACGTTGCCGGTCACCGCATTCGACGCCGGGCTGGCGAAGTAGGCGATGGTCTCAGCCACGTCGACGGGTTGGCCACCCTGCAGCAGCGCGTTCAGCCGGCGACCCACCTCGCGGGTGGCCACCGGGATCGCCGCCGTCATCTGGGTCTCGATGAATCCCGGTGCCACGGCGTTGATCGTGATGTCCTTCTCGGCGAGCACGGGCGCCAGTGCCTGGGTGAGGCCGATCATCCCGGCCTTGGTGGTGGCGTAGTTGGTCTGCCCACGGTTACCGGCAATCCCGGCCATCGAGGACAGGCCGATCACCCGGCCGCCCGCGCCGATGGTTCCGTTGTCCACCAGGCCCTCGGTAAGACGTTGCGGGGCAAGCAGATTGACAGCCTGCACGGAGTCCCAGCGGCCGTCGTCCATGTTCGCCAGCAGCTTGTCGCGGGTGATCCCGGCATTGTTGACCAGGATGTCGGCCTTGCCGCCGTGGTGGTCGCGCAGGTGCTCGGTGATCTTGTCCACGGCGTCCTCGGCGGTCACGTCCAGCCACAGCGGGGTGCCGCCGACATTGTTGGCGGTCTCCGACAGCGCGTCTTCGGCGGACTCGACGTCGATCGCCACCACCTTCGCGCCGTCCCGGGCGAACACCTCGGCGATGGTGCGGCCGATGCCCCGGGCCGCGCCGGTCACGATGGCGACCTTGCCGTCCAGCGGCTTGTCCCAGTCGGCGGGCGGCGTCGCGTCCTCCGCGCCGACATAGAACACCTGGCCGCCGACGTAGGCCGACTTGCCCGACAGGATGAAGCGCGCGGTGGATTCCAGCCCCGTGGCCGCCGGTTTGGCGTCGGGGGCCAGGTACGCCAAGTTCACCGTGGCTCCGTTGCGAACTTCCTTGCCCAGCGAGCGGGTGAAGCCCTCCAGCGCGCGCTGCGCGATGCGCTCGTCGGTGCTGCCCGCGGCCTCCGGCGTGGTGCCGATCACCAGCACGCGCGCGTTGGGCTCGAGGTTGCGCAGCAGCGGCGTGAAGAATTCGTGCAGTGCCTTCAGCCCGGCCGGGGTGGTGATCCCGGTGGCGTCGAACGCCAGCCCGGCGAACTTGTCGGCCCAGCGTCCGCCCAGGTTGTTGCCCAGCAAGTCGTAGTCGTCGGCCAGCGCCGCACGCAGCGGCTCCGCCACCCGGCCCTCCCCACCGATCAGCAGCGATCCGGCCAGTGGGGGCTCGCCGACGCTGTAGCGCCGCAACGGCTGAGGTTGCGGGACGCCCAGCTGTTTGGCCAGAAACGATCCGGGTCCGGAGTTCACGACCTGCGAGAACAGGTCGGGCGCGCGCTTGGTGGCCACTGAGTTGCCTTCCGTGTCAGGGACGAACTTACTTCGGAGTAAGAACAGTGGGTAGTATTGCCTGCCGAGGCGGGTACCCCAAAATCATCCCCGACCAAGCGGCGACACACGGAGAATAAATTGGCCACTGGAAGTTCAGAGTCAAGGCGGCGCGTCGCCGTGCTGGGCGGCAATCGCATCCCGTTCGGCCGATCGGACCGCAGCTACGCCGAAGCCTCCAACCAGGACATGTTCACCGCCGCCCTCGGCGGGCTGGTAGACCGGTTCAACCTGTCCGGTGAGCGACTCGGCGCGGTGATCGGCGGGGCGGTGCTCAAGCACAGCCGCGACTTCAACCTGATGCGCGAATGCGTGCTGGGATCGGACCTCTCACCTGACACTCCTGCCTTCGATATCCAGCAGGCCTGCGGCACGGGTCTGCAGGCGGCCATCGCCGCCGCGGACGGCATCGCCGCCGGCCGGTACGAGGTAGCCGCCGCCGGCGGGGTGGACACCACCTCCGACGCGCCCATCGCGCTCGGCGACGACCTGCGCCGCACCCTGCTGAAGGTGCGCCGCGCCAAGTCCAACGTGGAACGTCTCAAGCTGGTCGGCACGCTGCCGGCCAATCTCGGCATCGCGGTGCCGGCCAACAGCGAACCCCGCACCGGACTCTCGATGGGTGAGCACGCGGCGCTGACGGCCAAGGAGATGGGCATCAAACGGGTCGATCAGGACGAGCTGGCCGTTGCCAGCCATCGCAACATGGCCGACGCCTACGACCGGGGCTTCTTCGACGACCTGATCACCCCGTTCCTCGGCCTCTACCGGGACGACAACCTGCGCCCGGACGCCAGCGTGGAAAAGCTGGCCAAGCTCAAGCCCGTCTTCGGCGTCAAGGCCGGCGACGCGACGATGACGGCCGGAAACTCGACGCCGCTCACCGACGGCGCTTCCGTCGCTTTGCTGGCCACCGAGCAGTGGGCCGCCGACCATTCGCTGACGCCGCTGGCCTACTTCGTCGACGCGGAGACGGCCGCGGTCGATTACGTCAACGGCAACGACGGTTTGCTGATGGCACCCACCTACGCGGTACCGCGGTTGCTGGCGCGCAACGAGCTGACGCTGCAGGACTTCGATTTCTACGAGATCCACGAGGCGTTCGCCTCGGTGGTGCTGGCGCATCTGCAGGCGTGGGAGTCCGACGAATACTGCAAGGGCCGGCTGGGTCTGGACGCCGCGTTGGGTTCGATCGACCGGTCCAAGCTCAACGTCAACGGATCGTCGCTGGCCGCCGGGCACCCGTTCGCCGCCACCGGCGGACGGATCCTGGCGCAGGCCGCCAAGCAGCTGGCCGAGAAGAAAAAGGCAACCAAGGGGAAGGGCACGGTGCGGGCGCTGATCTCGATCTGTGCGGCCGGTGGTCAGGGCGTAGCGGCGATCCTGGAGGCCTGACCCGCGGTTTTCGCCCGCCCGGAAACATCCCAAGGGAATTGAAATCGGGTGGTTTGGTACCGGAGCGTTTGGGTATCCGTGAGTCCGGATGGCCCCGTGTTGTGGTCTGACCCCCCGACCCCGACGGCAACGCGGGGCAATCCCTGGTCGACCGCCGGTCAGCGGAGACGGGCGAACGAAAAGGGCCGCCGCTGGTTTGAGGGGATCCAGCGGCGGTCTTTTTGGTCGTTGTCAGCGTACGCGGCGCGATTGGCCCACCGAGTGCGATCGGCCCACTGAGTGGGAATCCTGCGACGCGACACGCGGTGTATGCGTCGCAGGATTCACAGTCGCGGCAGTCGGCGTGAGCCGGCTCAGAAGGCGGCTTCGTCGAGCTCCATGATGTCGTTGTCCAGCGTCTCGATCACCTCGCGGGTGCTGGCCAACAGTGGCAGGAAGTTCTTCGCGAAGAACGACGCCACCGCGATCTTGCCCTCGTAGAAGGACCGCTCAGACCCGGTCGCACCGGCGTCCAGAGCCTCGATCGCCACCGCTGCCTGACGCTGCAGCAACCAGCCGATGACCAGGTCGCCGACGCTCATCAGGAAGCGCACCGAGCCCAGACCCACCTTGTAGAGGCTGGTGACGTCCTCCTGCGCGGCCATCAGGTAGCCGGTCAGCGAGGCGGCCATCGCCTGCACGTCGGTGAGCGCCTTGGCCAGCAGTGCCCGCTCGCTCTTGAGTCGGCCGTTGCCGGACTCGCTGTCGACGAACTTCTGGATCTCGCCGGAGACATGCGCCAGCGCCACACCCTTGTCGCGGATGATCTTGCGGAAGAAGAAGTCCTGCGCCTGGATGGCGGTGGTGCCTTCGTAGAGCGAGTCGATCTTGGCGTCCCGGATGTACTGCTCGATCGGGTAGTCCTGCAGGAAGCCCGAACCACCGAAGGTCTGCAGGCTTTCGGTGAGCTTGGCGTACGCCTGCTCCGAGCCGACACCCTTGACGATGGGCAGCATCAGGTCGTTGATCTTGGCGGCCAGCTCAGGCGTGACGTCGTGCACCACCTTGGCCACCCCCGCGTCCTGGAAGGTGGCGGTGAACAGGTACAGCGCCCGCAGCCCTTCGGCGTAGGCCTTCTGGGTCATCAGCGACCGACGTACATCGGGGTGGTGGGTGATGGTGACCCGCGGTGCGGTCTTGTCGGTCATCTGGGTCAGGTCGGCACCCTGCACCCGCGACTTGGCGTACTCCAGCGCGTTCAGGTAACCGGTCGACAGGGTGGCGATGGCCTTGGTGCCCACCATCATCCGGGCCTGCTCGATCACCTCGAACATCTGCGCGATGCCGTCGTGCACCTCGCCGACCAGCCAACCCTTGGCGGGCACGTCGTGCTGGCCCAGGGACAGCTCGCAGGTGGTCGAGACCTTCAGGCCCATCTTGTGCTCGACGTTGGTGACGAACACGCCGTTACGTTCGCCCAGCTCGCCGGTCTCGGGGTCGAAGTGGAACTTGGGCACGAAGAACAGCGACAGCCCCTTGGTGCCGGGGCCGGCGCCTTCCGGTCGCGCCAGCACCAGGTGGAAGATGTTCTCGAACAGGTCACCGGAGTCGGCGGAGGTGATGAACCGCTTGACGCCGTCGATGTGCCAGGAACCGTCCTCCTGCTGCACGGCCTTGGTCCGGCCCGCGCCGACGTCGGATCCGGCGTCCGGCTCGGTGAGCACCATGGTCGAGCCCCAGCCGCGCTCGGCGGCCAGCACGGCCCACTTCTTCTGCTCCTCGGTGCCGAGGTGGTAGAGGATCTGGGCGAAGCCCGCGCCACCGGAGTACATCCAGACCGCCGGGTTGGCGCCGAGGATGTGCTCGTGCAGCGCCCACATCAACGATCGTGGCATCGGCATGCCGCCGAGTTCCTCGTCGAGGCCGGCCTTGTCCCAACCGGCGTCCATGACCGCGCGGACCGACTTCTTGAACGACTCGGGCAGCTCCACCGAGAAGGTCTTGGGGTCGAAGACGGGCGGGTTGCGGTCACCGTCGACGAACGATGCGGCGACGGGTCCCTCGGACAGCCGCGCGGCCTCGGCGAGCATCTCGCGAGCGGTGTCGGCGTCCAGATCGCTGAACTCGCCTTGGCCTAAAGCCTGGTCAACGCCAAGTACCTCGAACAGGTTGAATTCCTGGTCACGGACGTTGCTCTTGTAGTGGCTCACTACGGGTCCTCCTCATTGAGAATGCCACCTGTGGTTGGGTACTAGGGCTAAGTTACCCACCAGTAACACGTTAAAACTATACCGATCAGTAACTTGACGCAAGCCAGTGTGAGCTAAATTGCACTGTCTAACTAACCAACCGGTTGGGATGCCGGTGAGCGAATCCCTGGCAACCCCGCTCACCTGCGGCGATGATGGGCATGTGGGGAGCGTCACGACACCACCGGTGGTGGATTTGCGCGCCGATCCCACCCTGCTGCGCGAAGCTCTTCGCGACGTGGCCCACCGGGTCGGCTTCTTCTACCTGACCGGCCACGGGGTGCCGGAAGCCTTGACCGGCCAGGTGCTCAGCGCGGCGCGCCGCCTGTTCGCGCTGCCGCAGGCCGACAAGGACGCGGTGGCGATGGTGCACAGTCCGCACTTCCGCGGCTACACCCGGCTGGGCGGTGAGTACACCCGCGGCGAGGTCGACTGGCGTGAGCAGATCGACATCGGTCCCGAGCGACCCCCGATCGGCGGCCCCGGCCGACCGGACTACCTCTGGCTGCAAGGGCCGAATCAGTGGCCCGCCGGTCTGCCTGAGCTACCAGGGATCGTCGCCGAGTTCGACGCCGCGCTGTCCCAGGTGTCGCGCAGCTTGCTACAGCACTGGGCGGCGTCGCTGGGCAGCCCACCCGAGGTGTTCGACGCGGCCTTCGCCGACGCACCCGCGACGCTGATCAAGGTGATCAGGTATCCGGCGTGCCCGGCCGGCCCGCAGGGTGTGGGCGCGCACCAGGATTCCGGGGTGCTTACCCTGCTGCTTGCCGAACCGGGCAGCCGTGGGTTGCAAGTGCGTCCCCCAGGTTGCCGGGACTGGATCGACGTGCCGGCGTTGGACGGCGCGTTCGTCGTCAACATCGGGGAGCTGCTGGAGTTCGCGACGGGCGGTTACCTGCGGGCCACCGAGCACCGGGTGCAGCTGGACGAGGCCGGCGCCCAGCGGATCTCGGTGCCCTACTTCTTCAACCCGCGGCTGGACGCCCAGATACCGGTGCTCGACCTGCCTGCGCACCTGCGTGCAGGCCCGAAACACGATCCGAGAGATCCGATCTACCCCGTCTATGGACGCAATGCCTGGAAGAGCCGGCTGCGGGCGCACCCCGATGTGGCTTCCCGGTATGGCTACGTGCCGGGGGCCGGGTAGGCTGCGGAAGCGAGAATCCCGTTCTCGGCTCGAGGAGCGAATGAAGTCCGGTGAATTCGAACAACAAGCTGACGCCGACGTCGCTGCGTGAGGCTTTCAGCCACTTCCCCACCGGGGTGGTGGCCATCGCTGCCCAGGTCGACGGAATCCGCCACGGTCTGGCGGCCAGCACTTTCGTCCCGGTGTCACTGGACCCGCCGTTGGTGTCGTTCTGCGTGCAGAACACGTCGACCACCTGGCCGAAACTCAAAGACGTGCCGACGCTGGGCATCAGCGTGCTGGGAGAGGCCCACGACGTCGCCGTCCGCACCCTGGCCGCCAAGACCGGCGACCGGTTCGCCGGCCTGGAGACCGTGTCCAGCCAGACGGGCGCCGTCTTCATCCAGGGCACCGGCCTGTGGCTGGAAAGTGCGATAGAGCAACTGATCCCGGCCGGAGATCACACCATCGTGGTGCTGCGGGTCAGCGAGGTGACGGTGGATGCGGGCATCGCGCCCATCGTCTTCCACCGCAGCGAACTGCGCCGCCTGGGCGTCTAGGTCGGCGAGCGCTCGGCGAGCCGTTCCCGCAGACCCTGCATGTGCTGCTCGATCTCGGTCGCGTCGTCGTTCCGGCCCTCTTTGCGCGCGAGTTCCGCGCGCTGCGTCATCTCGTCGATGGCCGTCTTGAGTTCGTCAATACTGGTGGGATCTAGCATCAATTTCGGATACCCGATCCCGCCGCCGGCTTAACGTCAGCGCCGGAACAGCTTGTTTCCCAGCCACACCACCGGGTCGTACTTGCGGTCGGCAACGCGTTCCTTCATCGGGATCAGCGCGTTGTCGGTGATGGTGATGTGCTCCGGGCACACCTCGGTGCAGCACTTGGTGATGTTGCAGTAGCCCAGACCGAAGTCCTCCTGAGCCATGTCGCGCCGGTCCACCGTGTCCAGCGGGTGCATCTCGAGCTCGGCGATCCGCATCAGATAGCGGGGGCCGGCGAACTCCTGCTTGTTCTCGTCGTGGTCGCGGATCACGTGGCACACGTTCTGACACAGGAAGCACTCGATGCACTTGCGGAACTCCTGTGAACGCTGCACGTCGACCTGCGCCATCCGGTACTCACCCGGCTGCAGTTCCTTGGGCGGGGTGAACGACGGGATCTCGCGGGCCTTCTCGTAGTTGAACGACACGTCGGTCACCAGGTCGCGGATCACCGGGAACGTCCGGATCGGGGTAACGGTGACGACCTCGTTCTCCTCGAACGTCGACATCCGGGTCATGCACATCAGCCGCGGCCGGCCGTTGATCTCCGCCGAGCAGGAGCCGCATTTACCCGCTTTGCAGTTCCACCGCACCGCGAGGTCCGGCGTCTGGGTCTGCTGCAGGCGGTGGATGACGTCGAGCACCACCTCGCCCTCGTTGACCTCGACGGTGAACTCCTGCAGCGCACCGCCGCTCACGTCGCCGCGCCATACCCGCATGCTCGCGTTGTACGCCATTACGCTCTCCGTTCCGGATGCTCGGCCAACTCGTCGTCGGTGTAGTACTTCTCCAATTCCGAGAGCTTGAAAAGCTCCAGCAAGTCCTGGCGCATCGGAATCTGCTGCTGCCGCTCGATGGTGATGTGGTTGTCCGGATCGTCCTGCGCCTCGCTGCACACCAGCAACGTGTTGCGCCAACCGGAGTCCATGCCGGGGTGGTCGTCGCGGGTGTGGCCGCCGCGGCTCTCGGTGCGCTCCAGCGCCGCCTTCGCCACGCACTCGCTGACCAGCAGCATGTTGCGCAGGTCAATCGCCAGGTTCCAGCCCGGGTTGTACTCCCGCTGCCCGTCGACCTGCACGTTCTTGTACCGCGCCCACAGCTCCTTGAGCAGCGTCAGCGCCTTGGAAATCTCGTCCTCTTTGCGGATGATGCCGACCAGGTCGTTCATCACGTGCTGCAGGTCCATCTGCAGGGCATACGGGTTCTCCGGCGCCGAGCCGTCCGTCGGGCCCTCGAACGGATGCAACGCGAACTCGGCGGCGGCATCGACGGCTTCGGACGAGACCTTCGGCCGGTTGTCCAGCGCGGCCACGTACTGCGCGGCCCCCAGGCCGGCGCGGCGGCCGAACACCAGCAGGTCGGACAACGAGTTACCGCCGAGCCGGTTGGAGCCGTGCATGCCGCCGGAGCACTCGCCCGCGGCGAACAGCCCGGGCACCTTGGCCGCGCCGGTGTCGGCGTCGACCTCCACCCCGCCCATCACGTAGTGACAGGTCGGCCCGACTTCCATCGCCTCCTTGGTGATGTCGACTTCGGCCAGCTCCATGAACTGGTGGTACATCGACGGCAGCCGGCGCTTGATCTCGGCCGGGGTCAGACGCGAGGCGATGTCCAGGTAGACCCCGCCGTGCGGGGTGCCGCGACCGGCCTTGACCTCGGAGTTGATCGCCCGAGCGACCTCGTCACGGGGCAGCAGGTCCGGGGTGCGACGGGCCGAGTCGTTGTCCTTGAGCCACTGGTCGGCTTCCTGCTCGGTCTCGGCGTACTGACCTTTGAACACCGGCGGGATGTAACCGAACATGAACCGCTCGTTGTCGGAGTTCTTCAGGACGCCGCCGTCACCGCGGACACCCTCGGTGACCAGGATCCCCTTCACACTCGGCGGCCACACCATGCCCGTCGGGTGGAACTGGACGAACTCCATGTTGATCAGCGTGGCGCCGGCCCGCAGCGCCAGCGCGTGTCCGTCGCCGGTGTACTCCCACGAGTTCGAGGTCACCTTGAACGACTTGCCGATTCCGCCGGTGGCCAGCACCACCGCCGGGGCCTCGAACAGCACGAACTTGCCGGTCTCGCGCCAGTAGCCGAACGCTCCGGCGATGGCGTCACCGTCTTTGAGCAACTCGGTGATGGTGCACTCGGCAAACACCCTGATTCGGGCCTCGTAGTCGCCGAACTCGGCGAAGTCCTCCTGCTGCAGCGAGACGATCTTCTGCTGCATGGTGCGGATCAGTTCCAGGCCGGTGCGGTCGCCGACGTGCGCAAGCCGCGCGTAGGTGTGCCCACCGAAGTTGCGCTGGCTGATCCGGCCGTCCTTGGTGCGGTCGAACAGCGCGCCGTAGGTCTCGAGCTCCCACACCCGGTCCGGGGCTTCCCTGGCGTGCAATTCGGCCATCCGCCAGTTGTTGAGGAACTTTCCACCGCGCATCGTGTCGCCAAAGTGGGTCTGCCAGTTGTCTTTCGGGTTGGCGTTCCCCATCGAAGCGGCGCACCCGCCCTCGGCCATCACCGTGTGGGCCTTGCCGAACAGGGATTTGGTCACCACCGCGACCTTCTGGCCCTGTTCCCGCGCCTCGATCACCGCACGCAATCCTGCGCCGCCGGCACCGATCACGACTACGTCGTAGGCATGCCGTTCGACCTCAACCATGAAACCTCGCTAAGTCCTCTAATTATGAGTTGGCTTGTCAGCCAACGAATCTCAAGTCGGAGATGGTGCCGCTGGCCACCAGTGCGACGTAGAAGTCGGTGAGCATCAACGTGCCGAGCGTGATCCACGCAAACAGCTTGTGCCGGGTGTTGATCTTGCTCACCTGCGTCCAGATCCAGTACCGCACAGGATGTTTGGAGAAGTGCTTGAGGCGTCCGCCGGTGACGTGCCGGCAAGAGTGGCAGGACAGGGTGTAAAACCACAGCATGATGACGTTGCCGAGCAGGATCACGTTGCCCAGGCCGAAGCCGAATCCGCCCGGCCCCTCATCGGAATGGAACGCGACGATCGCGTCGTAGGTGTTGATCAACGAGATCAGCACGGCGATGTAGAAGAAATAGCGGTGCGTGTTCTGGATGATCAGCGGGAACCGCGTCTCACCGGTGTAGTGCACGCGCGGCTCGGCGACTGCGCAGGCAGTGGGCGACTGCCACACCGTGCGGTAATAGGCGCCGCGGTAGTAGTAGCAGGTCAGCCGGAACAACAGCAGGAACGGCAGCGTCAGCGCCGCGTAGGGCACCAGCGACAGCAGCCCCGAAGCGGGAAAGATCTGCGGCCAGAACTCGCTGGCCGGGCCACACTTCTCGTTGAGGCACGGCGAGTAGAACGGCGTCAGGTAGTGATACTTCTCGACGTAGAAGTGATCCCGCTGAAACGCACGCACCGTCGCGTAGATGACGAATGCGGCAAAGCCGAGGTTGATCCGCAGTGGCTGAAGCCACCACCTATCCGTGCGGAGCGTCTTCTGCGCGAGCTGTGCGCGAGATGGAGAAAAGACGCCGGAGTCAGAACGACTCGCCGTGGGTGCGCTCATCTATTTGTGTTCCTCTTCGAACGGGCTGTAAACCGAAGGGTACACAGAGCAAACGCCCGCTATTTAGTCGGGCTTCGACGTCAGGAGCGGTTGTGACCCCCGACACCCTCGTCGTCGACATCGCGCCAGAAATCGCTGTCGTACTGGGTGTCCGGGATGGCGATCTTTTCCCCGGATTGGTGCACGGTGGCCCGGGCGAGGTCCAATTCGGCGACGTCGCTGTCGAGAAGCTGGATGTCGCTCAGGATGCGGTCGGCGTCGATCGCGATGCGACGCGTCGCCGGGTTGTCTCCGTAGCGCGCCTTGAGAGAACTCACGCACCGCCGCAGCCCGCCCATCAGGTCGTGCAGTTCGGCGAGTTCAGTAGTGGTGGACAAGAGATCTCCCTGGGCTGAAGGTGTTGCGGATCACAGTCTGCAACCAGATACTATCCGCTGTTTTCCACCGACGTCGGGCAAGACGTCCGTCACGTCGTCCACCGCGATCAGAAAGCACTGGACATGCCGCAACTCGCCGAGCGCGCCCGGGCGCTGCTGGAACTGCATCAGCCCGGTAACCCGGTCATCCTCCCGACCGTGTGGGATGCCTGGTCGGCAAACCTGGCGGTAGACGCCGGTTTCGCCGCGCTGACCGTGGGCAGCCACCCGCTGGCCGACTCGATCGGCAAACCCGACGGCGAGGGGATGTCGTTCGACGACGTGCTGGCGCGCGTCGCCCAGATCTGTACGGCTGTGGACGTGCCGGTATCGGTCGACATCGAATCCGGCTACGGGCTGCCCGCGCAGCGACTGATCGAGGGTCTGCTGCAGGCGGGTGCCGTCGGGCTGAACATCGAGGACACCGTGCATTCCGAAGGCGGCCGGCTGCGTTCTTCCGCCGAACACGCCGAGCTCGTGGCGGGATTGCGCGCGGCGGCCGACGCGGCGGGGGTGCACGTCGTGCTCAATGCCCGCACCGACCTGTTCCTGCGCAAGGACGGCGACGATGCGGACCGTGTCGAACGCGCCGTGGCACGGTTGACGGAAGCCGCCGACGCCGGCGCGGACGTTCTGTACCCGGTGGGGCGCCATGACCCAGAGACGTTGCGCCGCTTGGCAACCGAGCTACCGCTGCCGATCAATGCGATCGCCTTGCCGGATCAGGACGACCCGGCGTCGTTCGGCCCCCTCGGTGTCGGCCGGGTCAGCTTCGGGCCGTATTTCCAACGGGCCCTGTCGGCCCGCGCCAACGAGCTGCTGGCCGGCTGGGTTTGATGCCGAGCAGACGTAAAAGCCCCTCATTTCGGTACGAAATGGGGGCTTTTACGTCTGCTCGCGCTACTTGGTGATGGCGATGCGCTGCGGCTGAGCACCCGCGTACGCGCCGGTGACGCGGACGGTCAGCACACCCGCGTCATAGGAGGCCGAGATGGCCTCGCCGGTGACGTGCGCCGGCAACTGGAACGACCGGCGGAACGACCCGTAGCGGATCTCCCGCAAGGTGCGGCCGTCCTTCTCCTCGGCGTGCTCGTCGCGGTGTTCGCCGTGAATGACCAGGCGGCCCTTGTCCACCTCGACGTTGACGTCCTTCTCGACGTCCACGCCGGGCAGCTCAACGCGGACTACCGCGTCCTCGCCGTCCTTCACGATCTCGGCCGCGGGGTTGAACCCGCTGCTCACCGGCTTGGTCGAGTCCGCTTTCCAGTCCGAATAGGTGGGACCGAAAAAGTCCCGTAACCACCGGTCGGTGTCCCACGCCGGACGCGACCACAAGGCGACATTGCTCATGGATGACTCCTTATTCTTCGTTGTGAGTTGGCTGTGCCCGACGCTGTGTTGGTCGGCTACCCGGTAAAACTTGAGTCGCCTGCACTAAAGTTCCACCTGGGTGTTCGCCGTGAGCGAACGCGGGTCACACAGGGACTTCCCAGGTGTGAGGACGCTTTGATGCCGGTGTCACATTCGGCGTCATTTTCGGCAACATCGCGTTCGTAGGGTCTTGGGCATGTCTCCTTCAGCCGGCGTTACTTCCGTGCGCGCCGGTGCCCGGCGTGTCGTGGTGGTCGGCCACGGCATGGTGGGGCACCGCTTCGTCGAGGCTCTGCGCGCCCGCGACACCAGCGGTTTGTGGCAGATCACCGTGTTGGCCGAGGAAGCCGACGCCGCCTACGACCGCGTCGGCCTGACGTCGTATACCGAGAGCTGGGACCGCGGCCTGTTGGCGCTGCCCGGCAACGACTACGTCGGCGACGGTTCGGTGCGGCTGCTGCTGAACACCCGGGTCACCGAAATCGACCGTGCGGCAAAGGCTGTGGTCGCCGCCGACGGCGAACGGCACACCTATGACACCCTGGTGCTGGCCACCGGGTCCTACGCCTTCGTCCCGCCGGTGGCCGGTCACGATCTGCCGTCCTGCCACGTCTACCGCACGCTGGACGACCTGGACGCTATACGCGCCGGAGCCCAAGCCGCGGCGACATCCGGCAGCGCCGGGGTCGTTATCGGGGGTGGTCTGCTGGGCTTGGAAGCGGCGAACGCGTTGCGCCAGTTCGGCTTACCCACGCATGTCGTCGAGATGATGCCCCGACTGATGGCCCAGCAGATCGACGAGGCCGGCGGTGCGCTGCTGGCCAGGATGATCGGTGAGCTCGGCATCGAGATCCACGTCGGGACCGGCACCGAATCGATTGTCTCCGGCCACGATTCGGTTCAGGTCCGGCTGAGCGACGGGCAGGTCGTCGACGCGGGCGTGGTGGTGTTCGCCGCAGGCATCCGACCTCGCGACGAGTTGGCGCGCGCGGCCGGCCTCGACATTGCGCCGCGCGGCGGGGTCAGCACCGACTTGGCCTGCCGCACCAGCGATCCCGACATCTTCGCGATCGGCGAGGTCGCCGCGATCGACGGCAAGTGTTACGGGCTGGTCGGGCCCGGCTACACCAGCGCCGAGGTGGTGGCCGACCGATTGCTCGACGGAACCGCCGAATTCGGCGAGGCCGACCTGTCCACCAAGCTCAAGCTGCTCGGCGTCGACGTCGCCAGCTTCGGCGACGCGATGGGCAGCACGCCGAACTGCCTCGAGGTCGCCGTCAACGACGCGGTCAACCGCACCTACGCCAAACTGGTGCTCTCCGACGATGCCAAGACCCTGCTCGGTGGAGTGCTGGTGGGCGACGCGTCCTCGTACGGGGTGCTGCGGCCCATGGTCGGCAGCGAATTGCCTGGTGACCCAATGACTTTCATCGCCCCCGCGGGCACCGGCGACGGCACCGCAGCACTGGGCGTCGGGGCACTGCCCGATTCCGCGCAGATCTGCTCCTGCAACAACGTCACCAAGGGCGACTTGACGTGCGCCATCGCCGACGGCTGCGCCGACGTGCCCGCGTTGAAGGCGTGCACCACCGCCGGCACCTCCTGCGGGTCCTGCGTTCCGCTGCTCAAGCAACTGCTGGAAGCTCAGGGCGTAGCGCAGTCCAAAGCTTTGTGCGAGCACTTCAGCCAGTCCCGTGCCGAACTCTTCCAGATCATCTCGGCCACCGAGATCCGCACCTTCTCCGGGTTGCTGGACCGCTTCGGCAGCGGAAAGGGTTGCGACATCTGCAAACCCGTGGTCGCCTCGATCCTGGCCTCCACCGGCTCGGACCACATCCTGGACGGCGAGCAGGCTTCGCTGCAGGACTCCAACGACCACTTCCTGGCCAACATACAAAAGAACGGCAGTTACTCGGTGGTGCCGAGGGTGCCCGGGGGGGACATCAAACCCGAGCATTTGATCCTGATCGGCCAGATCGCACAGGATTTCGGGCTCTACACCAAGATCACCGGCGGCCAGCGGATCGACCTGTTCGGTGCGCGGGTGGATCAGTTGCCGGCGATCTGGAAGCGCCTGGTGGACGCCGGCATGGAGTCCGGACACGCCTACGGCAAGGCGCTGCGCACCGTGAAGAGTTGCGTGGGCAGCGACTGGTGCCGCTACGGGCAACAGGATTCGGTGCAGCTGGCCATCGACCTGGAACTGCGCTATCGCGGTCTGCGGGCCCCGCACAAGATCAAGCTGGGCGTTTCGGGTTGCGCGCGGGAATGTGCCGAAGCGCGCGGCAAGGACGTCGGCGTGATCGCCACCGAGCAGGGCTGGAACCTCTACGTCGGCGGCAACGGGGGCATGACGCCCAAGCACGCCCAGTTGATCGCGAGCGACCTGGACACCGAGACCCTGGTCCGCTACATCGACCGGTTCCTCATGTACTACATCCGCACCGCCGACCGGTTGCAGCGCACCGCACCCTGGGTGGAATCGCTGGGCCTGGATCACGTGCGGGAGGTGGTCTGCGACGACTCGCTGGGCCTGGCCGAGGAATTCGAGGCGGCGATCCAGCGCCACGTCGACACCTACCGGTGCGAATGGAAAGGCGTGCTGGAGGACCCGGACAAGTTGTCGCGGTTCGTCTCCTTCGTCAACGCCCCGGACGCCGTCGACGAGACCGTGACATTCACCGAACGTGCCGGACGCAAAGTGCCTGTGTCCCTTGGCCTCCCACGAGTCCGATGAAGCAAGGAGCAATTGTGACGATCAGCAACGACATCCGGGTGTGGACCAGCGCCTGCGACTACGCCCACCTGATCCCCGGTCGCGGGGTCGGCGTACTTCTCGACGACGGCAACCAGGCCGCGTTGTTCCGCCTCGACGACGGCTCGGTGCACGCGATCGGCAACGTGGACCCGTTCTCCGGTGCCGCCGTGCTCTCACGGGGCATCGTCGGCGACCGCGGCGGGCGCGCCACCGTCCAATCGCCAATCCTGAAGCAGGCTTTCGCGCTGGACGACGGCAGCTGCCTGGATGACGAGCGGGTGTCGGTACCGGTCTACCCGGTGCGGGTCACCGCCGACGGCCGCATCCAGGTGGGGCGATTCGCCGCGCGCCTGGCGGCCTGAGCGGGCTCAGTCGATCTTGCCGACGAGATAGCGCTGCATCGTCGGACCGATGGCGTCCACGATCTGCGACACCGTCATGGAATGCAGCGGTTCGGAGCGCACACCGTAGCGCATGATGCCCAAACCGACGAGTTGCGAGGCGCACAACGACGCACGAACCGCGACCTTGTCGGCGCCGAGCGTCTTGAGCAGCGGGTTGAAGACCGGCCCGATGAACATGGACTGCACGATCTCGGCGGTCTTCGACAGCCCGGTGGACGCGATCGCGCTGGCGGCGAACGGGCCGCCGCCGGCGGCGTCCCACGTGGTGATGAGCATGTACAAGGTGCGCCGGCCGACCTGATTGACCGATCCGGTGACTATCCGGTCGATGAACTCCGGTGTACTGAAAGGCAGGCGCAGCATTTTCGCTACGTCGTCGAGGAGCCCACGCGAGGGCTCTTCGTTGCGGGCCATGCTGCCAGGATTACCCGATTTTCAGGAAAGATCAAATGCTGCGGCGTAGGGCGAGCCCAGTCGGCACAGCTCCCGGATGGGCGTCGCGCTGCGGAATCGGTTCGCAATCAAGCGCACCAAGCCCGGATGGGTGGCCAGGGGCCGGGTGACCAGATCGGCACCGCTTTCCTGCAGTCGCTGTTGGAACAAGCCGTCGGCCAGCAGGTAGGAGACGACCACGACGCGCCGCGCACCCCGGTGCCGCGCAGCCGCGACGGCATCGGGTACTGCCGGAGCACCGACCGCGGCAAACGCCAGCTCGACCCGCGACCCGATGAGCACCGACAGCGCCGCGGCGGCGTTGCGCAGGTCGGCGCGAGCGCGGTGATCGGAGGTTCCGGCCGCCGCGAGAATCACCGAATCACCGGGCTGCCAACCGGATTCGACCAGCACGTGACCCAGGACCGCCGAGATCTCCGGACCCGGACCCAACGCCTGGGTGACGGTGACGTTCGGGTGGCCGCTGGCCGCGACCTCGGGCGGCAGGTCGGCGCGGACGTGGTAGCCCCGAGACAGGAACGCGGGCACCACGATTGCGGGTTCTCGACCGGACATCCGCGACAGCACCTCGCCGGGTGACGGACCCAGCACGTCGACGAAGGCCACCCGCACGGTGCGGTCCAGCAAGCGGCTCACCCGGTCGGCGAGATCGCCGATCATCGCCACGCCTGACGACCGGCGGGTGCCGTGTGCCGTCAAGATCGGGTTCATGCGGCGTCGTGCTCGTGGTCGAGGGCCAGCCGATAGCCACGTTTGACCACGGTCGCCACGATGTTCTTGTCACCCAGCGCGGTTCGCAACCGCAGCACGGCGGTGTCGACGGCATGGGTGTCGTCGCCGTTGCCCGGTAACACGCGAAGGAGCTCGGTGCGCCCGACGACGTCGCCCGGGCGATGGGCCAGGGCGCGCAGGATGGCCATTCCCGATCCCGACACGGTCTTGACCGAGCCGTCGACCAGCACGCAGGTACCCCGGATGTCGACCACGTGACCCGCGGCCTTGACGCTGCACGAACCGAGCGTCGGCAACTCCTGGGCGATATGACGGGCCAACGCGCCCAACCGCATTCGCTCGGGGGACGACGTCGGTACGGATCGCCTGATCAACGGCCGCGCCGTCACCGGGCCCACGCACATCGCGTGCACGCCGCCGCGCAGCGCGTCCAGTACCTGTTCCTCGATGCTCAGTTCGCGGCCGCGTTCCAGCACCGCCGCGGCCGCCGGCGCCGATGTGAAGCTGACCGCATCGAACTGCCGGCGGGCGATACCGGCGACCAACTGATCGAATTCACCGCCCAAAGGCGTTGGCTTCCAACGATATACCCGGATCGGCACCACCTCGGCGCCGGCGGCGCGCAATCCGGCGAGAAATTCCGGAAACGGGTCCCACGCGTCGGCGGCGCCGTGCAACTGGATCGCGATGCGCTTACCGGCGACACCGGTGGCGAGCAGGTACTCCAGAACTTCTTGCGAGGACTCCGATTCCGGGGACCACTCCTCGCGCAGTCCCGCGGCGCGCAACGCACCGGTCGCCTTCGGGCCGCGTGAAACGACCCGTGCACGCGACAACGACTCGTTGAGTTCGGCGGCCAGCCCCCAGCCCTCGGCCGCGGCGATCCAACCACGGAAACCGATGCCGGTGTGTGCCACCACGATGTCGGGTGGATCACTGATCAGCGCCTCGGTGTTGCTGTGCAGTTCGTCGTCGTCGGGCAGCGCGATCATGCTGATGGCGGGCGCGCTGAATACCTCGGCACCGTGCCGGCGCAACAACGCGCACAGTTCCTCCGCGCGGCGCGCTGAGGTCACTGCGATTCGGTAGCCGGTCAGTGGCGCAGACGGTTCCTGGGCCATGTCACATGTGTATGCCTGCTCGGTTTCCGGGACGTTACCTGGCAATTGCTGCGGCATTGCTCGCACCTGCGTTCTTGCTCACATCGAACAGCGGTGTGACTACACGTAAGCCAGCCCGGCCGGTGCGTGCGCCGTTGCCTGCAGCGGCTTGCGCACATAGGTCACCCAGGTCAGCGCCGAGGCGCCGACGTAGAACGCGACGAACACCCAGAACGCCGAAGTCGCGGTGCCGTCGGACAGATACGACTGGCGCAGCGCAAGATTGACGCCCACACCGCCCAGCGCGCCGATCGCCCCCGCGAACCCGATCAACGCACCGGACATCGCGCGCGACCAGTGCCGGCGCTGCTCCTCGTCGACCGGCAGCGAGTGGCTGCGCGCCTCGAAGATCGACGGAATCATCTTGTACACCGAGCCGTTGCCGATTCCGGACAGGATGAACAGCGCCACGAACCCGGTGACGTAGCCCACCATGGTCGCGGCCGGCGCCGGCCCGGTGTGGTGTTCGGCGAAAGTGCTGACGCTGACCAGGATTCCGGCCGCCAGGATCATCGCGCAGAACACACCGAGGGTGACCCGTCCGCCACCCACCCGGTCGGCCAGCCGTCCGCCGTACACCCGGGACAGCGAACCCAGAAGTGGCCCCAGGAAAGCGATCTGGGCGGCATGCAGCGCGGCCTGCCCGGTGCTCTGTCCGCCCGCGATGAAGTTGATCTGCAACACCTGACCGAAGGCGAAGGAGAAGCCGATGAACGAACCGAAGGTGCCGATGTAGAGCAGCGCGATCACCCAGGTGTGCGGTTCGGCCAGCACCGCACGCATGGTGCGCATCTCGATGCTGAACTGGGCCAGGTTGTCCATGTACAGCGCCGCGCCGACGCCGGCGACAGCGAGCAGCACCAGGTACACCGCGCACACCCAATAGGGTTCGCGGTCACCGACGGTGGCGATCACCAGCAGGCCGACCAGCTGGATCATCGGGACACCGAGGTTGCCGCCGCCGGCGTTGAGGGCCAGCGCCCAGCCCTTGAGGCGCTGCGGATAGAACGCGTTGATGTTGGTCATCGACGAGGCGAAGTTGCCGCCGCCCAGCCCGGCCAGCGCCGCGCACACCAGGTACGGCCACAGCGGCAAACCGGGGTTGGCCAGCAGGAAGATGCTGCCGATGGTGGGGATCAGCAGCACCACCGCGGAGAAGATGGTCCAGTTGCGACCGCCGAATTTCGCGGTGGCGAAGGTGTAGGGGAAGCGCAGGCAGCCGCCGACCAGGGTGGCGGTAGCGCCCAGCAGGAACTTGTCGCCCGCAGAGAATCCGTACACCGATGCGGGCATGAACAGCACCATCACCGACCAGATGGACCAGATGGAGAAGCCGACGTGCTCGGCAGCCACCGACCAGATCAGGTTGCGGCGCGCGACGTACTTGTTGCCGGCTTCCCAGGCCACCACGTCCTCGGGATCCCAGTCGGAAATGGTGTGCGAACGGCGCGCGAGCTTGGCGAACACGAAGACTCCTAACGTTTGCGACCTTGTCGGTAACGCTAGAAATCTTTTGTTGCCCGGGCGCTTCCCGCGATGACCCCGGTTGTGAACTTCCGCTCACCGCAACGCTTCAGGCCGTGTGAGGGCTACCAGACGTCGCCGTCGCGCCAGTCGCACATCAGCCCCGCCGAGGTGTCCAGGCTCACACTTACCGGCAGTACGAACACCGTCCCGTCGTCCTCGGGCGTGCGGGTCGGGCCGGCGGGGGACAGCGCCGACGTCGGGCCGAGCCAGGGTAGCCAGCCCCGCCGGGCGTACAGTCCGCGGGCGGCGAGCGAAGAACTCAGCGCGCCCAGTTGATAGGCGCCGCGCATCACCTGCTCGACGCCGTCCAGCAGCGCGCTCACGAGTCCATTTCCGCGCCAATCCTCGCGTACCGCAACACCTTCGACGTAGCCGCAGCGCAGCGCGGTGTCCCGGTAGATCAACCGCCGCTGCACCACCGAGGCGTGCGCGATGATCGCGCCGTGGTGCCAGATCAGCGCGTGCATGCCGCCGAGCGCGTGTTCCCAGTCGGCCTCGGAGAAGTCGCCGTCGAACGCCTCGGTGACCATGCGGCAGATACGCTGCCGGCTGTCGTCGTCCAGATCGGCGGTGTGGACCAGACGTGCGGTGTGCACCGTCCCTGTCTATCAGGTCAGGACCGGGGTCGGGCCCAGTGCAGTCGCACGTACTGGCCGGGCCGCACCTGGGCGACCTTGTCGATGTCCTCGTCGGTCACCACGCCGACCACCGGGTAGCCGCCGGTGATCGGGTGATCGGGTCCCAGGATCACCGGTAAACCGTTGGGCGGCACCTGGATTGCGCCGCGGACGGTGCCCTCGCTGGGCAGCTGCCGACCCGGCCAGCGGTGCTCGATCGGCCGGCCCTCCAGGCGCATGCCGACCCGATCGCTGCGGTCCGACGCCATCCAGATGGTGTGCACCAGGGCATCGGGATCGACGAACCAGTCGTCACGCGGCCCGGGCACCACCATGAGTTCCACGATGTGGCTGTCGATCGCGGCGACCGGGGCCTGCTCGAGTTCGGGGTAGTCGGCGGTGTGCTCACCGACCGGCACTACGTCGCCCGGCTGCAGGGGCAACGGCCCGATCGCCGACATCACGTCATAGCTGCGCGAACCCAGCACCGGGGTGACACCGATGCCGCCGCGCACCGCGAGGTAGCTGCGCAAGCCGGCACGCGGCGTGCCCAACGAGATCACCTCGCCGTCGCGGACATGCGCAATGCTGTTGCTGCCGAACTTGGTTCCGTTCACCGTCGGTTCGGCGTCGGCGCCGGTCACCGCGATGTCGAGGTCGCCACCGCGGACCCGGGCCGCGAAGCCGCCGAAGGTCACTTCGACGGTGGCCCGGTCGTCGGTGTTGGCGACCAATCGGTTGGCCAGCGTGTGCGAGCGACGATCGGCCGCCCCGGACCGGCCGACACCGAGGTGGGCCAGCCCGGCGCGGCCCAGATCCTGGACGACGGCCAATGGTCCGGTGCGCAGGATCTCCAGCGTGGTGGTCATCGCGTCTCCTTCACACGGCCCGGAACCGGACCCACATGCCCCGCGTCAGCAGCGCCGGGTCGGGTTTGTCGATGTCCCACAGCACCGCGTCGGTGCGGCCGATGAGCTGCCATCCGCCGGGCGACCGGCGCGGGTACACGGCGCTGAATTCGCCGGCCAGACCCACCGATCCGGCCGGTACCGACGTCCGCGGGTCCGAGCGCCGCGGCACCCGTAGCCGCTCGTCGCCGCCGATCAGGTAGGCGAAACCGGGCATGAACCCGCTGAACGCCACCCGCCATCGACTGCTGGTGTGGGCGTTGATGACCTGGGCGGGAGTCAGGCCGGTCGACGCGGCGACCTGGGCCAGATCCGGTCCGTCGTACACCACGTCGATGACGACGTCGCGCGCCGGGTCGCCGTGCTCGGTGTCCGAACCGGGCGTGACCCGCAACCCGCGGAGCCGTTGCCGGGTGATCGCCTGCAGGCGGGGTCCGGCGAGTTTCACCAGCACAGTGGTCGAGGCCGGGACGATGTCGATGACACCGGGCAATTGCGCGGCGCGCAACGCATCGGCCCACGCCAGTACGTCGGCGGTGCCGTCACATTGCAGCATCAGCGCCTGGTCGCCGTAATCGAGCACGGCGCACGCCATGTCGGGTTCCCTCGGGATATCGGTGATCTCGGTCACACTCATATTTCGACGTTAGCGCCGGTTTCGGGCGTTGGGCAGCGATCTTCGAGCACTGCCAGAGGCGCCTTAGCGAATGCTCAGTCAGCCCAGGATCTTGGCGATCTGAGGAGGCAGTTGGTCGGCGACGACGGGATAGCTCAGCGGCGACGCGAACGCGATCGCGCCGGCCAGGTCCTTGCCGGTGAAGATGTGGCGTTGGCGGGTGGTCGTCTGCGCCGCCGCCACCTCGGGGTCGGCCAGCAACGCCTGCTGATCCTCGGGGCTCTCCGTGGACCAGATCACGACGTCGGCGGAATCGAGCACTTCCTTGATGCGGTCGCGGGGGATCATCGCGCGGTGGTCGGTGATGTAGGCGTTGACGGCCTCGGACACGACGAGCCCCATCTGGGTGAGGAAGTCGGTGCGCCAGCCCGGGGCCGTCGCGACCACGGTGCCCTGCCACAACCGGCCCTGCATCAGCAGTACTTTGCGGCCTTTCCAGGACGGGTTCTTCTGGGCGACGTCGGCGAACTTGGCGGTGACGGCGTCGACCAGCGACTTCATCTGGTCCGCCTGCAAGACGGCCTGACCGATCGTGGCGGCCTGGTCGCGCCACGGCTCGAAGAACGCGTCACCGCCGGACTGCGCGATGGTCGGGGCGATGTCCGACAGCTTGCGATAGGTGTCGGCGTCCAGGCCGGCGTTGGTCGCCACGATCAGGTCCGGCTTGAGGCCGGCGATCTGGTCGACCTGGATCCCGTTGTCCAGGTTGAGCACAACCGGTTGTGCCGCACCGAGTTTGGGCTGCGCCCACGGCCACACCGCGTAGGGCTGGTCACCGAACCAGTTGGTGACCGCGATGGGCACCACACCCACCGCGAGCAGATCGTCCTGTTCGGTGTACCCGGCGCTGACCACCCGCTTGGGGGGTTCCTTGACGACGGTCTGACCGAACAGGTGGGTGACCGTCACCGCCCCGCCGCCGGGCGTGCCCGGCTTGGGCTTGTCCGAACACGCCGTGAGCAGGCCCGCAGCGGCGGCGACCTGCAAGAATCCCCGTCGACTCATCGCCGTCACAGCGTGAGAGTAGCGCGTGGGTTACCAGACCGTCAGTTACGTGGTCGGGGTTTCGGTGTGTAGCCCTCCCAGGGCGAATAGTCGGCGATCAGTTCTTCCTGCGCGGGACGCTCGCCGGTCGGCACGTGTTGCAGGTTGATCCGGATCCGGTACCAGATGGAGCTGGGTCCGCGCATGCCGTCGACCAGGACGTCGGCGGGATGCAGCCGCTCGGCGGCGGCGGGATGGCGGGCGCGCCAGGTGTCCAGGGCGGCCATCGCCTCGTCCCTGGTCTTGGTGCGGGCGATCTCGATCAGCGGCTTGACGGACTGACGCCGGCCGTCGGCGCTCTTGCGGGTGCCGCGCGGCGCTTTCTCCGGCGGGCCCAATTCCTCGGCCAGCGCCAGCAGCTGGTCCAGGCTCCCGGTCGCGTCATCCATCCCGGCCCACGGATCACCGAGCTCCGCAAAGCGGCTCGGCACGGTGTCGATGGTGAACTGCGCCGGGTCGCAGCCGGGGACCTCGTCCCAGTGCAGCGGCGTGGAGACCCGCGCGTCCGGGGTGGCGCGCACCGAGTATGCCGAGGCCACGGTGCGGTCGAACGCGTTCTGGTTGAAGTCGACGAACACCCCTTCGCGTTCCTCTTTCCACCACCGGCTGGTCGCCAGGTCGGGCGCGCGACGCTCGACTTCGCGGGCGACGGTCTGCGCGGCCAGTCGGACCTGCCGGAACGGCCAGCGCGGGGCGATCCGGGCGTAGATGTGGAAGCCGCGCGACCCGGAGGTCTTCGGCCACGCGGTCAGTCCGTGGTCTTCGAGCACCTCGCGGGCCACCAACGCGACATCGACGATGCGGCGCCAGTCGACTCCGGGCATCGGGTCCAGGTCCACCCGCAGCTCGTCGGGATGATCGAGGTCGTCGGCCAGCACCGGGTGCGGATTCAGGTCGACGCAGCCCAGGTTGACCGCCCACGCCAGTCCGGCCGGGTCGTGGATGACGGCCTCGTCGGCCGAGGTGCCCGACGCGTAGCGCAGGGTGGCGACGTCCACCCAGTCCGGCCGATTGGCGGGGGCGCGTTTCTGGAATACCGCCTCTTCGGCGATCCCCTTGACGAATCGCTTCAGGATCATCGGGCGGCCCGCGACGCCGCGCAGCGCGCCGTCGGCCACGCTCAGGTAGTAGCGGACCAGGTCGAGCTTGGTGGTGCCGCGGTCAGGGAAAACGACCTTGTCCGGGTGGGTGATGGTGACCTCGCGGCCGCTCACATCCAGCGAGACGGGTTTGGCCATAGAAGCCGATGGTAATTCGAGGGAAACCTATCGGTCGCATTGCGACCTCCGTCACATATGGTGAGGAACATGCCTAGCCTGAGCGATGTACCCGGGGTCGGAAAAATCCAGCAATATGTGGAACGCGGCGCCGCCGAACTCCATTACGTGCGCAAGATCTTCGAAGCCGGAGCATTCCGGATAGAGCCCCCGCAGAATTACGCCGCGCTGGCCACCGGCATCGTCAAGTGGGGCGAATTCGGCATGTTGCCCGCGCTCAACGCGGCCCGCACCCCCGACCGCGCGGCGTGCATCGACGAAGACGGCGAATTCAGCTTCAAGGAGCTCGACGAAGCCGCCCACGCGGTCGCCAACGGCCTGCTCGAGAAGGGTGTCAAGGCCGGCGACGGTGTCGCCATCCTGGCCCGCAACACCCGCTGGTTCCTCGTCGCCTACTTCGGTGCAGCCCGCGTCGGCGCCCGCATCATCCTGCTGAACAGCGAGTTCTCCGGCAATCAGGTCAAAGAGGTGTCCGAGCGCGAGGGCGCCAAGCTGATCATCTACGACGACGAATACACCAAGACCGTCAGCAAAGCCGAGCCGGAATTGGGTTTCCTGCGCGCCCTGGGCACCAACCCGGACAGTGACGAGGACTCCGGCAGTGACCACGAAACGCTGGCCGAGCTGATCGAGCACAGCAGCAAGGATCCGGCGCCCAAAGCCGGCAAGCACGCGTCGATCATCATCCTGACCAGCGGCACCACCGGTACCCCGAAGGGCGCCAACCGCAGCACCCCGCCGACGTTGGCGCCGGTCGGCGGCATCCTGTCGCACGTTCCGTTCAAGGCCAACGAGATCACCTCGCTGCCGGCGCCGATGTTCCACGCGCTGGGTTTCCTGCACGCCACGATCGCCATGTTCCTGGGCTCGACGCTGGTGTTGCGGCGCAAGTTCAAGCCGCCGCTGGTGCTTGAAGACCTCGAAAAGCACAAGGCGACCGCCATGGTCGTGGTGCCGGTGATGCTCTCGCGGCTGTTGGACGCCATCGAGAAGATGGACAAGAAGCCCGATCTGTCGAACCTGAAGATCATCTTCGTGTCGGGTTCGCAGTTGGGTGGCGAGTTGGCGGCGCGCGCGCTGGAAGATTTCGGCCCGGTCATCTACAACATGTACGGCTCGACCGAGATCGCGTTCGCCACCATCGCCCGCCCGGAGGACCTGGAGAAAGACCCGTCGACGGTCGGACCGGTGGTCAAGGGCGTCAAGGTCAAGATCCTCGACGACAACGGCAAGGAGAAGCCGCAGGGTGAGGTCGGTCGGATCTTCGTGGGCAACGCCTTCCCGTTCGAGGGCTACACCGGCGGCGGCCACAAGGAGATCATCGACGGCCTGATGTCCTCGGGCGATGTCGGTTACTTCGACGAGGACGGCCTGCTCTTCGTCAGCGGCCGCGACGACGAGATGATCGTCTCCGGCGGCGAGAACGTGTTCCCCGCCGAAGTCGAGGACTGCCTGAGCGGGCATCCCGAGGTGGTCGAGGCCACCGCGATCGGCGTCGAGGACAAGGAGTACGGCCACCGGCTGCGGGCGTTCGTGGTCAAGAAGGACGGCTCCGACGTCGACGAGGACACCCTCAAGAAGCACGTGAAGGAGGAGCTGGCCCGCTACAAGGTGCCGCGCGAAGTCATCTTCCTCGACGAGCTGCCGCGCAACCCGACCGGCAAGATCCTCAAGCGCGAACTGCGCGAGCTGGACGTCGACGATAAGGAAGAGGCCAAGGACAAGGCGAAGGACCTGAACGAGAAGTCCGAGAAGAAGGGTTCCGACAAAAAAGGCGCGGACAAGAAGGGCTCGGACGAGAAGGGCTCGGACGAGAAGGGTTCGGACGAGGACGGCGACGACGCCGAGGACGGCGACGACGCCGAGTAGGGCGAGCAGACGCAAAAGCCCCCAATTCCGGTGGAATTTGGGGGCTTTTGCGTCTGTTCGCGCAGGGGGCGCAGGGGCGTCACGGGTCGCGGGGGAGGCCCAGCAGCCGTTCGGCGATGATGTTCAACTGCACCTCCGACGTGCCGCCGTAGATCGTGGTGGCCCGGCTGGCCAGCAGGTAGTCACCCCATTTGCCTTGCGGCGTTTCGGGATCCGCGATCACCGCATCGGAACCGAAGGACGACACCGCGAATTCGGCATAGCCCTGCCCGGTGCGCATCGACAGCAGTTTGGAGATAGCCGCCGACGGCATGGCGTCGCCCCCGGCCAGCGTCAACAACGTGGAGCGCAGGTTGAGCACCTTGGCGGCGTGCCCCTCGGCGATCAACTGGCCGGCGCGGTGCCGAGCGGTCTGGTCGAACTGCCCGTCACGGACGAACTCGACGAATGCCGGCAGGCTGGCCAGGAAGTTCAGATCGCTGCCGCCGATCGAAACCCGTTCGGCGGTAAGGGTATTGCGGCTGACCTCCCAGCCCCGGTTCGCCTCACCCAGCACGTTCTCGTCGGGCACGAACACGTCGTCGATGTAGACGGTGTTGAAGAACTCCTGCCCGGTGAGCTCACGCAGCGGCTTGACCGTCACCCCCTCGCTCTTCATGTCCAGCAGGAAATAGGTGATGCCGTTGTGCTTCGGAGCGCTCGGGTCGGTACGAGCCAATAACGCACCCCATTGCGAGAACTGCGCGGCCGTCGTCCAGATCTTCTGTCCGGTGATGCGCCAGCCGCCGTCCACCCGCGTGGCCTTGGTGGACAACCCGGCCAGGTCGGATCCCGCGCCGGGCTCGGAAAACAGCTGGCACCACACCATTTCGCCACGGAAGGTCGGCGGCAGGAACCTCTGCTGCTGTTCCTCGGTGCCGAACGCGACGATCGACGGGATGACCCAGGCCGCGATGCCGATCTGCGGCCGCTTGACCCGTCCGGCGGTGAACTCCTGGGCGATGATCACCTGCTCGACCGGACTGGACGCCCGGCCCCACGGCTTGGGCAGGTAGGGCAGCACCCAGCCGGCCTCCGCGATCGCGACTGTGCGCGCCGCCCGGTCCATGTCCTTGAACGCGGTCACCTCGGCCCGGATCTCGGCCCGCAACTGCTCGGTTTCCGGGTCCAGGTCGATGTCCACCGCGCGCATCCCGGTGCTGGTCGCGGTGTCCACCACCCGCTGCGGGTACTCCGAGCTGCGGCCGAACGACGCGGCCAGCATCAGCGCCCGGCGGTAGTAGACGTTGGTGTCGTGCTCCCAGGTGAAGCCGATGCCGCCGTGCACCTGGATGCAGTCCTGGGTGCAGCGCTGGGCGGCGGCCGGAGCCAGTGTGGCGGCCACCGCCGCGGCGAACTCGACGTGCTCGCTGCCCTCGTCCAGGGCGCGGGCGGCGTCCCATACGGCGGCGGTGGCCCGTTCGGTGTCGGCGACCATCTCGGCGCATTTGTGTTTGATGGCCTGGAACTGCCCGATCGGCCGACCGAACTGCTCACGGATCTTGGCGTAGCCCGACGCGGTGTCGGTCGCCCAGCGCGCCACGCCCACCGCCTCGGCCGAGAGCAGCGTGGTCATCAGCGCGTGGGCGGTGGTCATGCTCAGGTTGTCCAGCACCACGTCGTCGCCGACCTCGACGGCGTTGGCCCGCACGTGGGCGACGGGCCGCAGCGGATCGATACTCTGCACCGGCTCGATCTCGAGCTGGTCGGCGCGTAGCACCACCCACTCTTCGCCGCTGTCGATCGCCACCGGCAACACCAGGATCGACGCCTGTGCCGCGGCCGGCACCGCGCGGATCTCGCCGCGGATCACCAACGCGTCCCCGTGCCGGGTGGCGGTCAGGGTGGAGTCCAGCGCGTAGGCGGCGATGGCCGCCCCGGATGCCAACTCGGCCAGCACCTTGGCCTCGGGGTCGTGCGCGGCGATCAGCGCGCTGGCGATCGTCGACGGCACGAACGGTCCGGGTACCGCGCCGTATCCGAATTCGGCCAGCACAATGGCCAGCTCGAGCACACCGAACCCCTGCCCGCCGACCGACTCGGCCAGGTGCACACCCGGCAGGCCCTGGTCGGCGGCGGCCTGCCAGTACGGCGGCGGGTTCTGCACCGGCGTTTCCATCGCCTCGTGCAGCACCTCCGAGGGCGCTACCCGTTCGACCAGGGACCGCACCGAGTCGGCCAGGTCTTGATGTTCAGGGGTGATTGCGATCGGCATTGTTCGCCTTCCCGTGCGCGGTTTCCTCCAAGCTAACAACCGGTCGGTTGGGCGCGACTCAACCCCACCGGTTGGCGATCCAGTCGGCGATGGTGTCGGCCTGCTGGTCGCGGGCGCCGGGGGTGGTGAAGTAGTGGTCGCTGTCGATCGCGGCCTGCGTCTTGTCGGTGCCGGCCAGCCCGTCGTAGATGCGCTGCGCGTCGGACGGGAACACGCCGGTGTCGGCCTCGGCGTTGATCACCAGCGCCGGCACCGTGATGCGGGCCAGATGCGGCTCGGCGCGGGTCTGGGCCGTCCGCAGACTCCACATGCCCAGCCAGTTGCGCAGTGTGGTCGCCGCGGCGATGCCGCGCGCCGAGCGGTTCGCCTTCTCCGGCGTACCGGCATAACACGAGTTGGGTTGGCGCTTGGTCGGTTCGATATCGGGGTCGACCATGCGCGGGTCGGCCCAGGTGCGCATCACGGTGAACGGTCGATCCGAGAAGCCCGCGGCGCGAACACGTTTCAGCTCGGCTTCGGCCCAGTCGGTGATGGCGTCATTGCGCGCCACCTGCGCGGCCCGGTAACGCTCGACGAACTCCGCCGGGTACGGCGGTCCGTTGTCCCCGTCGAACAGATCGAGCTCGGGATCGGTTGCGACGGGATCGTTCTCGTCGACGACCGCACCGTCCATCCAGGCGGTCAGCACGTCCGGTCGTCCCGGATGGGCTGCCGTCGCGACGTAGCCGTCGGCGGCCGGCAACTCGGTGACCCCGTCGGCGGGGCGCATCCCGTCCAGCGGGGTGACATTGGGATCCACCGCCTGCGACTGGTAGGCCGCCATCAGCGAACCACCACCCGAATTACCAAGCAGCACAACTGTTTCCGCACCGGCCACGACACGCAGCCAGCGCACCCCCACCCCGATGTCGACCAAGGCGTGGTCGAGCAGGAAACTGCTCTCGAAGCCGCGAAACCGGGTGTTCCAGCCCAGGAACCCGATACCGCGGGCCGCGGCGTACTCGGCGAGGTAGTGCTCGGAGAAATCGATCTGGTAGTGGGTGGCGATCATCGCCACCTTCGGTCGATGCCCGGATGCGTGGTGATAGAGCCCCTGGCACGGGTGTCCGCCCGCCCCGGCACGCCCGGCGGTGGGCGACGGCAACCCGATGAACTCGCGGATGACCTCGGTCAACTCGAGCGATCCTCCTCGCAGTAGATGGCCCGGTAGTAGATGTTGGCGAGCGTCCGGATGCAAGCCTGATCGTCGGGTTCCTGCGTCCGGGTCAGTTGGATGTAGCAGAACTGGTTGAACATCGCCACGATCGCCTCGGCCAGCAGCAGTGGGTCGTCGTCCGCGCAATAGCCCTGCGCCTGCGCGCGTTTGACCGATTCGGCGATGAAAGAGATTGGCAACGAACACATTTCGGCCCAGTACTGGGCGAAGTCCTCGTTGACCGTCGCCAGTTGGGACACGCCGATCATCTCCGCGAGGCGATGCCGGTAGGTGTGCCAGTGCGCCGCCGCGGCCTGGTGGGCGCGTTCGCGATCGGACAGACCGTGCTGGGTCACCGTCTGCGCGCGCTGGTTGGCCTCGTCGCGGAAACGCAGCGCCCACTGCCGGACCATCGCCTCTTTCGAGTCGTAGTAGTTGTAGAACGACGCCGCGGAACGGCCCGCTTCGGCGGTGATGTCCGCGATGGTGGTAGCCAGAACTCCCTTGCGCGCGATGACTTTTCGGGCGGCAGCGTCGATGGCGGCCTGGGTCCGCCGACCGCGGTGAGTCGGGAACGTGGCGGGACGGCTGCTGGGTTCTGCCGCGGCCGTCACCTCATGCACCTCCCGCAGACCTGAATCTGATGTTAGATTCAGTTTTGGACGATCATAGGTAGGGAGGCGCACGATGATCAAGCCGCACAACGTCAACACCGAGTTCGAACTCGGCGGGATCAACCACGTCGCGCTGGTGTGCTCGGACATGGCCCGCACCGTGGACTTCTACAGCAACGTCCTGGGCATGCCGCTGATCAAGTCGCTCGACCTGCCCGGTGGCGCGGGGCAGCACTTCTTCTTCGACGCGGGCAACGGCGACTGCGTGGCGTTCTTCTGGTTCGCCGAGGCCGCCGACCGGGTGCCGGGGCTGAGTTCGCCGGGCGCGCTGCCGGGCCTGGGTGACATCACCAGCGCGGTCAGCACCATGAACCATCTCGCGTTCCACGTGCCGGCCGAGAAGTTCGACGCCTACCGGCAGCGGCTGAAGGACAAGGGCGTACGGGTGGGTCCGGTGCTCAACCACGACGAAAGCCCGATGCAGGTCGCCGCCAAGGTGCACCCCGGCGTGTACGTGCGCTCGTTCTACTTTCAGGACCCCGACGGGATCATGTTGGAGTTCGCCTGCTGGGTGCGGGAATTCACCGATGCGGACACGCCGGCGGTGCCCAGGACGGCGGCCGACCGGCGACCGTCGGTAGCGGCTGCGCCTTAGGTGGCGACTCCGGCCTTCCCGATCAGGCCGTACAGGCCCGGGTTGGTGAGCTCGCTGACCAGCAGCGTCAATTGGTCGACGAGTTGATCGGGCTCGAGCCGGATGTCGCTGGCCAACCAGGCACTGATGGCCTGTCCGACGCCGCCCACCGCGAAGTGCGCACCCATCTTGAGGCGCTCGTTTGCTGCTATCTGCAGTGCGCTGGCCGCGTACTGGCCGGACAGCAGGGCGAACAGGGCGGTGGACTCGGCGCGTTTGCGGATCACCACGGGGTCCGCGAGTTGGTTGCTGAACACCAAGCGGCCGACACGCGCGTCGTCGGCGATGGTGTTGACGATATTGGCCATCCCGGCGCGGGACTGCTCGTGCGGCGGGGCCGCCATCACCGCGGCCTGCGTCTTTCCCGCCAGATCGGCGATGATCCAGTCGAAAACAGCGCCGATGAACTCGTCTTTCTCGGTGAAGTTCTCATAGAAATAGCGGGTGGCCACCCCGGCCTCTCGGCAGATGCTGCGAACGGTCACCGTGGACAGATCCTGCTGCTCGGCGCCCAGCAGGTCCAGACCCGCCGCCAGCAGCTTTCGCCGCCGCTCAGCTGAGCGCACCGCGGCGTCGATGCCGCGGTACGGCCGCGCGCGGGCACCCTCACTGTCCGGAGCCATGGGACACATCTTGACACATGTGCAAGAGCGGACAAATATCTGAGAACACATGTTTTTACAATTTGCGGACAAAAAATGTGCGAAAGGGCCGTCAAATGGCGATTCATGAGGCGGCTCCGCAGCGGCGTCGACATGTCGAGCGGGCCGTGTCGGATCCGGCCCGGACGGTCCGAACGTCCGGCAAGCGACGGTCGGGTATCGACGACGGCATGATGGGAGTGGCGCTGCTGGCCGGGCCTGCCAACGTGATCATGCAATTGGCGCGGCCGGGGGTCGGCTATGGCGTGATGGAGAGCCGCGTCGAGAGCGGGCGCATCGACCTGCATCCGATCAAGCGGGCGCGCACCACCTTTACCTACCTGGCTGTTGCCACGGCCGGAAGTGACAGCCAGAAGGCGGCCTACCGGCGCGCGGTGAACCGGGCCCACGCCCAGGTTCGCTCCACTCCCGAGAGCCCCGTGTCGTACAACGCCTTCGATCCCGCGTTGCAGCTGTGGGTGGCCGCTTGCCTCTACAAGGGCGGTGTAGACGTCTACCGCACGTTCGTCGGAGAGCTCAGCGACGAGGACGCCGACCGTCACTACCAAGAGTCGATGACGTTGGGCACCACCTTGCAGGTGCCACCGGAGATGTGGCCGGCCGACCGTGCGGCCTTCGACGAGTACTGGCAGGAGTCGCTGGGCAAGGTGCACATCGACGACGCGGTGCGCGCCTATCTGTACCCGATCGCCGTCGCGCGCATCAAACGGCTGCCCATGCCGGGCCTGCTGCGCGCGATCCCGGAGAACATCGCCCTGCTGATCACCACGGGCTTTCTGCCGCAACAGTTCCGCGACGAGATGCAGTTCCCATGGGACGCCGGCCGGCAACTCCTGTTCGACCAGTTGATGGCGTTGATAAAGATCAGCAACGGCCTGATGCCGCGGTTCGTCCGGCAGTTCCCGTTCAACGTGTTGCTGTGGGACCTCGACCGGCGGATCCAGGCCGGTCTCCCGCTCGTCTAGCACCGCACGGACTTCGTCCGAACCCAGCCGAATTCGGCCGCCGACACTTCCCGTACAGGACTTGCGCTCGATCCTGCCATGGTGTCGAATGGCTGATAATGAAAATCATATTCATCAACCGGTCTGGCTGAGATGCCGGTCTGGCTCGCGTCGCCGCCGGAGGTGCACTCGGCGTTGCTCAGCAGTGGACCCGGACCGGGCCCGCTGCTGTCGGCCGCCGCGGCATGGTCGGCGCTGAGCACCGAATACACCGAGGTTGCCGACGAACTGATGGCGCTGCTGGGTGCGGTGCAGGGCGGGGCCTGGGATGGACCGACCGCCGTGCAATACGTCGCGGCGCACGTGCCGTACCTGGCTTGGCTGACGCAGGCCAGCACCCACAGTGCCAATGCCGCTGCCCAGCACGAGACCGCGGCCGCCGCTTACACCACCGCACTGGCCGGGATGCCGACGCTGGTCGAGTTGGCAACCAACCACGCGGTCCACGGGATCCTGGTCGCGACCAATTTCTTCGGAATCAACACCATCCCGATCGCGCTGAACGAGGCCGACTACGCGCGGATGTGGGTCCAGGCGGCTACCACGATGGCGTCCTACGACGCGGTGGCCGCCGCCGCGGTCGCGTCGACGCCGCAGACCACCGCCGCACCGGAGATCGTCCACGCCGACGACGACCACGACCACGACGACGAGCACGAGGGTGAGGACGGCCACGAGGGTCACGACCACGGCGACCCGACCCAACTGGACTACCTCGTCGCCGACCTGCTGCGCGCCCTGACCAACGGGCAAATCGACTGGAATCCCCTGGAAGAGACCCTCAACGGGATCCACATGCACGACATCACCGACGCCACGCAGCCCATCTGGTGGGTAGCCCGGTCGTTGGAGTTCGGGCAGCAGTTCGAAACGTTCGTCCAGGAGCTGTTCACCGACCCCGCCGGTGCCATCGAGTACGTGGTTCAGCTGGCCGAATTCGACTGGCCGACCCACCTGGCCCAACTTGCGCCGCTGCTGCAGTCCCCGCAGTTGTTCGCCGCCGCGATGGGCGGCGCCGTCGCCAATCTGGGTGCGGTCTCCGGTTTCGCCGGCCTGGCCGGTCTGGGCGCCATCCAGCCCGCCGCGATCCCGGTCGCGCTCGCACCGGTGGGCGCGGGACCCGTGCTGCCCGCTGTCGGGACCGCCGCCCCGTCCGTCGTCGCCTCGGCCGCACCCGCGGCCCCGGCGCCGACGACCTCGACCGTGGCCGGCTCGGTCACCAGCGCCGGACCGCCGCCCCCGGCGCCCGCCGCAGCCGCCGGCCCGGGTTTTCCCTTCCTGGTCGGTGGGGGGCCCGGCATCGGCTTCGGTTCGGGAATGAGCGCCGGCGCCAGCGCCAGCAGGAAGGCTTCCGAGCCCGACGCCGCCGCGGTCGCCGCGGCCGCCGCCGCACGCGAGCAGGCTCGCCAACGCCGACGGCGCCGTTCGGCGCTGCACGAGCACGGCGACGAGTTCGCCGACATGAATGTCGATGTCAACCCGGACTGGGGCGCATCGCCGGAAACCGAATGGGTCGGTGCTTCGGATCGCGGCGCCGCAAACCTGGGCTTCACCGGCACCGTGCACCGCGAAGCAGCCGGTGCGGCGGCCGGGCTGACGGCCCTGGCCGGCGACGAATTCGGCGGCGGTCCACGGGTGCCGATGCTGCCCGGCAGCTGGGATGCGGATCGCGGCTGAACTTCGGCGGGCACGCGTAAGGTCGGGCGGGTGCGAAGCGAAGGTGACAGCTGGGACATCACCACGAGCGTGGGGTCGACGGCGCTGTTCGTGGCCACCGCGCGGGCGCTGGAGGCGCAGAAGCCCGACCCGCTGGCCGTCGACCCGTACGCGGAATTGTTCTGCCGCGCCGTCGGCGGTTCCTGGGCTGAGGTCCTGGACGGCCAGGCACCCGACCACGAGTTGCTCAGCGAAGACTTCGGCCGGCACTTCGTCGACTTCCAGGGCGGTCGCACCAGATATTTCGACGCGTACTTCCAGCGCGCCGCCGCCGCCGGCGCCCGACAGGTCGTCATCCTGGCGGCCGGACTGGACTCCCGGGCCTACCGGCTGCCCTGGCCCGACGGGACGACGATCTTCGAGCTGGACCAGCCGCAGGTGCTCGACTTCAAGCGCGAGGTGCTCGCCGAGCACGGTGTGCAACCCCGCGCCGAGCGCCGGGAGATCGCCGTCGATCTGCGCGACGACTGGTCACAAGCGTTGCAGGACAACGGATTCGACCCCACCCAGTTTTCGGCCTGGATCGCCGAGGGACTGCTGATCTATCTTCCGGCCGCCGCTCAGGAGGCGCTGTTCACCGGCATCGACGCGCTGGCTGCCCTCGGCAGTCACGTCGCCGTCGAGGACGGCGCTCCGCTGCCCCAGGACGAATACGAAGCCAAGGTCGAAGAGGAGCGCGCCGACCCGGAAGCCAACCAGCGTCCCTTCTTCCAGTTGGTCTACAACGAACAGTGCGCCCCCGCCGCCGAGTGGTTCGGTCAGCACGGGTGGACGGCCGTCGGCACGCCACTGAACGACTACCTGCGTGAGGTGGGCCGGCCGGTACCCGGGCCGGAGTCCGAGGCCGCGCCGATGTTCGCCCGCAACACTCTGGTCAGCGCCGCCAAGCCGTAGCCGGCCCCCGGCGCGGGCAACGACCCCCGCCGTTGTTAATGAAAATCATATTCAGTAAGCTGTGTACCCGGGCGGCCGCTCAGTGCGGCCAGCGCAAGAAATGCTGGTCAGACGTGCCAAGACGGGAATTGATGTGGCGAAGCGCACGCGATCGACCGCCTCGACAGTTAGCTTAGGGAATGCTAACTTCGTGAGGCTAACCGCAGGCGGAGTCGGCCAGCGGTGATCTTTTCTTCCAAAAGAAGGCGGGGCGTGAACGCGGTGATATCGGCATGATTGGGGCTCAGCCCCGCGCATCCCGGACCGACGGCAGGGTCGACGAGGACGTGGTCAGCAGATTCGCCACGTGCTGCCGCGCCCTGGGCATCGCGGTCTACGAACGGCAGCGCCCGGCGGATCTGAGCGCGGCGCGATCGGGATTCAGCGCGCTCACCCGGATCGCCCACGACCAGTGCGACGCGTGGACCGGCCTGGCCGCTTCCGGCGACACGTCCAAGCGTGTGCTGGAACAGGTTTCGCGCACCGCGGCGACGGCCGGAGTGTTGCAGCGGCAGGTCGAGCTGGCCCGCGGTGCCCTCGGGTTCCGCTACGACACCGGCCTGTATCTGCAGTTCCGTGCCACCAGTCCCGACGACTTCCACCTCGCCTACGCGGCCACCCTGGCATCCGAAGGGGAGTTTGCCCAGGCATACGACATCGTCAGCCGCATCGCCGAGCGCCGCCCCCAGTCGCGTGAGGCCCGCTGGATCGCGGTGGTCATCAACTACCGGGCCGAACGCTGGTCGGACGTCGTCAAGCTGCTCACCCCGATCGTCAACGACGCCGACCTCGACGCGGCGTTCGCGCACGCGGTGAAGATCGCCCTGGGTACCTCGCTGGCCCGGCTGGGGATGTTCGCTCCCGCGCTGTCCTACCTCGAGGAGCCCGAGGGTCCGATCGCCGTGGCGGCGGTCGACGGCGCGCTGGCCAAAGCTCTCGCGCTGCGGGCGCACGTCGACGAAGAAGCCGCCAGCGACGTGCTGCACGAGCTCTACGCGGCCAACCCGGAGAACGAAGAGATCGAGCAGGCGCTGTCCGACCCGAGCTTCGGAATGGTCACCACCACCGCGGCCCGCATCGAAGCGCGGACCGACCCGTGGAACCGCGACACCGAACCCAGCGACGCCGACTTCGTGGACCCGGGCGCACGGGAACGTAAGGCCGCGTTGCTGGCCGAAGCGGAGGTGGCGCTCAACGAGTTCATCGGCCTGAACGAGGTGAAGAATCAGGTTGCCCGGCTCAAGAGTTCGGTCGCCATGGCCGTACTGCGCCAGCAACGCGGACTCACCGTCGCCCAGCGCACCCATCATTTGGTGTTCGCCGGCCCGCCCGGGACGGGTAAGACCACCATTGCCCGAGTGGTGGCGAAGATCTATTGCGGCCTGGGACTGCTGAAGCGGGAGAACATCCGCGAGGTGCACCGCGCCGACCTGATCGGCCAGCACATCGGCGAGACCGAGGCCAAGACCAACGCGATCATCGACAGCGCGCTGGACGGGGTGCTGTTTCTCGACGAGGCGTATGCACTGGTGGCCACCGGAGCCAAGAACGACTTCGGTCTGGTGGCCATCGACACGTTATTGGCGCGCATGGAGAACGACCGCGACCGGCTGGTGGTCATCATCGCCGGATACCGCGCCGACCTCGACAAGTTCCTGGACACCAACGAGGGTCTACGGTCCCGGTTCACCCGCAGCATCGACTTCCCGTCGTACCAGCCGTCGGAGTTGACTGAGATCGCGAATCTCATGGCGCAGCAACGCGACAGCATGTTCGAACAGGCGGCACTCGACGACATGCAACGGCTCTTCACTCACCTGGCCGAGACGTCGTCGCCGGACAGCAACGGGATAGACCGGCGCAACCTGGACATCGCCGGCAACGGCCGGTTCGTACGGAACGTGGTCGAGCGTTCGGAAGAAGAGCGTGAGTTCCGGCTCGATCATTCCGAACAAGCCGGCACGGGTGAGTTCACCGACGAGGACCTGATGACAATCACCGCACAAGACGTCGGCAATACGGTGGCCCCGCTGCTGCGTGGCCTCGGGCTGTCGGTGCCGGCATGAGCAAGAACGACTCGGACAACGAATGGGGTGACGACCGCCGTTCGTTCGCGTCCCGGACTCCGGTCAACGACAACCCCGACAAGGTCGAGTACCGTCGTGGCTTCGTCACCCGCCACCAGGTGACCGGCTGGCGGTTCGTGATGCGCCGCATCGCCTCGGGAATCGCGTTGCACGACACCAGGATGCTGGTCGACCCGCTACGGACCCAGTCCCGGGCCGTGCTGATGGGTGCGCTGCTGCTGATCACCGGATTGCTTGGCTGCTTTGTGTTTTCGCTGATCCGGCCCAACGGGCAGGTCGGCAACAACGCGGTCCTGGCCGACCGGTCCACCGCCGCGCTCTATGTGCGGGTCGGCGACCAGCTGCATCCGGTGCTGAACCTGACCTCCGCCCGCCTGATCGCCGGTCAGCCGGTCAACCCCACCACGGTGAAAAGCGCTGAGCTGGACCGCTTTCCGCGCGGCAACCTGGTCGGCATCCCGGGCGCCCCGGAACGCATGGTGCAGAGCAGCGCCCGCGACGCCGCCTGGACGGTGTGTGACGCCGTCACCGGGCAGCCCGGCCGCGGCGCGCGCAGCACCGGCGTGACCGTCATCGCGGGCAAGCCGTACAGCGACGGCACCCGCGCAGCCGCGATCGGCTCGACCCAGGCGCTGCTGGTGGACGCAGCCTCTTCGGGAGGGAACGGAACCTGGCTGCTGTGGGACGGCAAGCGCAGCCGGATCGACCTGGCCGACCGCGCGGTCACCAACGCGCTGGGCTTGGGCACCGAGGTGCCCGCACCGCGACCCATAGCCGCCGGATTGTTCAACGCCATACCGGAATCGGCGCCGCTGACCGCACCACCCATCCCCAACGCGGGTGCTCCGGCCGGCTTCGCGGTCCCCGCGCCGATCGGCGGGGTCGTGGTGGCCTACTCGCTGGACAAGGCCGGCTCGGACACGTTCTACGCCGTGCTGCCCGACGGTCTGCAGTCGATCTCACCGGTGCTGGCCTCGGTCTTGCGCAACACCAATTCCCATGGCCTGCAACAGCCGCCGCGGCTGGGTGCCGACGAGGTCGCCAAGCTGCCGGTGTCGCGGCTGCTGGACACCTCGCGCTACCCCGCCCAACCGGTCACCGTCGTCGACGCCGCCAGCAGCCCCGTTGCCTGCGCGTTCTGGAGCAAGCCGAACGGCGCTGCCACCAGCTCGCTGACGTTGCTCTCGGGTTCGGCGCTGCCGGTCACCGAGGGTGTGCGGACCGTCGAACTGGTCGGCGGCGGGGCGAAAGTCGCGCTCACCCCCGGCACCGGATACTTCACCCAGACCGCGGGCGGGGGTCCGGCGGCGCCGGCCACCGGTTCGCTGTTCTGGGTATCCGACACCGGTGTCCGGTACGGCATCGACACCGAGTCCGACCGGTCCGGGGTCAACGGCAAAACGGTTGAGGCGCTTGGCCTCAAGTCGCCGCCGCTGGCCATCCCCTGGTCGGTCCTGTCCTTGTTCGCAACTGGCCCGACGCTGTCGCGCGCCGATGCGCTGCTGGCGCATGACGGTTTGCCGCCGGACAGCCGACCGGGCCATCCGGTAGCCGCCGAAGGGGAGCCCCGATGAGCAGACTGATCTTCGAGGCGCGCCGGCGGTTGACGCCGCCGAGCGCCCGCAAGGGAACCATCACCATCGAGGCGCCGCCGGAGCTGCCGCGGGTGATCCCGCCGTCGCTGTTCCGGCGGGCGATGCCGTACCTGATCGGGATCCTGATCGTCGGCATGATCGTCGCGTTGTTCGCCACCGGCATGCGGTTGATCTCGCCGCAGACGCTGTTCTTCCCGTTCGTGCTGCTGCTTGCCGCGACCGCGCTCTACCGCGGCGACAGCAACAAGATGCGCACCGAAGAAGTCGACGCCGAGCGGGCCGACTATCTGCGGTACCTGTCGGTGGTCCGGGACAACATCCGCGCCCAGGCCGCCGAGCAGCGCGCCGCCGCGCAGTGGTCGCACCCCGAGCCCGAAGCACTGGCCGCGGTGCCCGGATCCCGTCGGCAGTGGGAGCGCGACCCGCACGACCCGGACTTCCTGGTGCTGCGCGCCGGTCGGCATTCCGCGCCGCTGACCACGGCGCTGCGGGTCAACGACACCGCCGACGAGGTCGACCTGGAACCGGTGTCGCACAGCGCATTACGCAGCCTGCTGGACACCCAGCGCACCGTGCCGGACGTACCGGCCGGCATCGACCTGAGCAAGGTCTCCCGGATCAGCGTGCTGGGCGACAGCGCAGACGTCCGCGGGGCGGTACGTGCCTGGATCGCCCAGGCGGTGACCTGGCATGACCCGACGGTGCTCGGTGTGGCGCTGGCCTCCCGCGATCTGGAGACCGACGACTGGTCGTGGCTGAAGTGGTTGCCGCACGTCGACATTCCCGGCCAGGTCGACGGTGTCGGTCCGGCCCGCTACCTCACCACCGATCCCGACGAGCTGATAGACCTGTTGGAGCCTGCCCTCGACGAGCGCCCCGCGTTCACCGGGCAGCCGGTGGATGCGTTGCGGCACTTGCTGATTGTCGTCGACGATCCCGACTACGACCTGACCGGTTCGCCGCTGTCGGCCGGTCGGGCCGGCGTCACGGTGCTGCACATCTCGGCCACGGCGCCCAACCGCGAGCAGTACTCGGACCCGGAGAAGCCGATCCTGCGGGTCGCCCAGGGCAGCATCGACCGGTGGCAGACCGGCGGCTGGCAGCCCTATATCGACGCCGCCGATCTGTTCGGCGCCGACGACGCGGCACACCTGGCCCGTCGGCTGTCCCGGTGGGACTCCAACCCGACGCATACCGGGCTGCGCTCGGCGGCCACCCGCGGCGCGAATTTCACTACCCTGCTGGGCATTTCGGATGCGTCCCGGCTGGACGTCCCCGCCCTGTTCGCGCCGCGACGCCGTGACGACGAGTTGCGGGTGCCGATCGGCGTCACCGCCACGGGTGAGCCGCTGATGTTCGACCTCAAGGACGAGGCCGAGGGCGGGATGGGTCCGCACGGCCTGATGATCGGTATGACCGGCTCGGGCAAGTCGCAGACGTTGATGTCGATTCTGTTGTCGCTGTTGACCACTCACTCCGCCGACCGGCTGATCGTCATCTACGCCGACTTCAAGGGTGAGGCCGGGGCCGACAGCTTCCGCAACTTCCCGCAGGTGGTCGCGGTCATCTCCAACATGGCCGAGAAGAAGTCGTTGGCCGACCGGTTCGCCGACACGCTGCGCGGCGAGGTGGCGCGGCGCGAGATGCTGCTGCGCGAGGCGGGCCGCCGGGTGCAGGGCAGCGCGTTCAACTCGGTGACCGAGTACGAAGCCGCTCAGGCCGGCGGGCATGACCTGCCGCCCATCCCAACGCTTTTCGTGGTCGCCGACGAGTTCACCCTGATGCTGGCCGACCACCCGGAATACGCGGAGTTGTTCGACTACGTGGCCCGCAAGGGGCGCTCGTTCCGCATCCATATCCTGTTCGCGTCGCAGACACTGGACGTCGGCAAGATCAAGGACATCGACAAGAACACCTCCTACCGGATCGGTCTGAAGGTGGCCAGCCCCAGTGTGTCGCGCCAGATCATCGGGGTGGAGGACGCCTACCACATCGAGTCGGGCAAGGAGCACAAAGGCATCGGGTTCCTGGTGCCCGCACCCGGGGCCACCCCGATCAAGTTCCGCTCCACCTACGTCGACGGCATCTACGAGCCGCCGCAGGCGGCGAAAACCCTGGTGGTGCAGTCGGTTCCGGAGCCCAAGCTGTTCAGCGCCGGCCCGGTGGAGCCCGATCCGGGCACCGTGATCACCGGGGCCGAGGACGACGAGCCGATCGGTCCGCCGCGCAAGCTGATCGCGACCATCGGCGAGCAACTGGCCGCATACGGGCCCAAGGCGCCGCAGCTGTGGCTGCCGCCGCTGGACGAGCCGATCCCGCTGACCTCGGTGCTGGCGCGGGCCGGCGTGCCGGCCCGGCAGTGGCGCTGGCCGCTCGGCGAGGTGGACAAGCCCTTCGAGATGCGCCGCGACCCGCTGGTGTTCGACGCGACGTCGTCGGCCGGCAACGTGGTGATCCACGGCGGCCCCAAGTCCGGCAAATCCACTGCGCTGCAGACGTTCATCATGTCGGCTGCCAGCCTGCACTCGCCGCGCGACGTCACCTTCTACTGCCTGGACTACGGCGGCGGACAGCTACGCGCGCTGGAAGGCCTGGCGCACGTCGGCAGTGTCGCCTCGGCGCTCGAGCCCGAACGCATCCGCCGCACCTTCGGCGAGCTGGAGCAGCTGCTGCTGTCCCGTCAGCAGCGCGAGGCGTTCCGGGACCGTCCCGCGAACGGACACGGCCACCGGCTGGACAAGGACGACGGGTTCGGCGAGGTCTTCCTCGTCATCGACAACCTGTACGGCTTCGGCCGCGACAACGTCGACCAGTTCAACACCCGAAACCCGTTGCTGGCCAAGGTGACCGAACTGGTCAACGTCGGCCTGGCCTACGGCATCCACGTGGTCATCACCACGCCCAGCTGGCTGGAGGTGCCGCTGGCGATGCGCGACGGGCTTGGTCTGCGCCTGGAGCTCAAGCTGCACGACGCGCGGGACAGCAACGTGCGGGTGACCGGGGCACTGAGCCGTCCGGCCGACGCCGTCCCGCACGACCTGCCGGGTCGCGGATTGACCATGGCCGCCCAGCATTTCCTGTTCGCCGAACCGGAGTTGGAGCAGATCCCGGCGATCAACGCCCGCTACCCGGGCCAGTCGGCGCCGCCGGTGCGGTTGCTGCCCACCGACCTCGCACCGGCAGCGGTGGGTTCGCTGCACCGGGGACCGGAGCAGGTGGTGATCGGCCAGCGCGAAGAGGACCTCGCGCCGGTGGTGCACGACTTCGCCGAGAATCCGCTGCTGATGGTGTTCGGCGACAGCAAGTCGGGCAAGACCACCCTGCTGCGCCACATCATCCGCACCGTCCGGGAGAACTCGACTTCCGACCAGGTGGCCTTCACCGTGCTGGACCGCCGGTTGCACCTCGTCGACGAACCGCTGTTCGCCGACAACGAGTACACCGCCAACATCGACCGGATCACCCCGGCGATGATCGGGCTGGCCAACCTCATCGAGGCACGCCGGCCACCGGCCGGTCTGTCACCGGCCGAGTTGTCGCGCTGGACATTCCAGGGCCACACGCACTACCTGATCATCGACGACGTCGACCAGATCCCGGACTCCGCCGCGACCTCCGGCCCTTACCTCGGACAGCGGCCCTGGACCCCGCTGATCGGGCTGCTGGGGCAGGCCGCCGACCTGGGACTGCGGGTGATCGTGACCGGCCGGGCGTCCGGGTCGTCGCACGCGTTGATGACCAACCCGTTGCTGCGCAGGTTCAACGACCTGCAGGCGACGACATTGATGCTGGCCGGAAACCCGCAGGACAGCGGCAAGATCCGGGGCCAGCGGTTCAGTCGGCTACCGGCGGGGCGGGCCATATTGCTCACCGACAGCGATTACCCGACCTACGTGCAGCTGGTCAACCCGCTCGTCGGTGCGGCGGCGATATCCGGTGAGACGCAACAGAAGGGAAGTCAGTCATGACGCTGCGAGTGGTTCCAGAAGGATTGGCCGGCGCCAGCGCCGCGGTGGAGGCGCTGACGGCGCGTCTGGCCGCCGCGCACGCCGCCGCGGCGCCGTTGATCACCGCGGTGGTGCCGCCGGCGGCGGACCCGGTTTCGCTGCAGACCGCCGCCGGGTTCAGCGCGCAGGGCCAGGAGCACGCCGCGGTGGCGGCCCAGGGTGTCGAAGAGCTGGGTCGTGCCGGCGTCGGTGTCGGCACGGCCGGCGCCAGTTACCTCGCCGGTGACGCGGCGGCCGCCGCGACCTATGGGATTGCCGGCGGCTAGCCGGAACCGGAATTCGAATCGAAAGGGAGAGTCATGAGTTTGTTGGATGCGCATATTCCGCAGTTGGTGTCCTCGCAGTCGGCGTTCGGCGCCAAGGCCGGGTTGATGCGGCACACGATCGGTCAGGCCGAGCAGGCCGCGATGTCGGCGCAGGCGTTTCACCAGGGGGAGTCCGCGGCGGCGTTTCAGGCCGCGCACGCCCGGTTCGTGGAGGTCGCGGCGCGGGTGAACACGTTGCTCGACATCGCCCAAGCCAACCTGGGCGAGGCGGCCGGTACCTATGTGGCCGCCGATGCCGCGGCCGCGTCGACCTACACCGGCTTCTGAGCCGGCTCAGACGAGAAAGGGGTTTCTGATGTCGCAGATCATGTACAACTACCCGGCGATGCTCGCTCATGCCGGGGACATGGCGGGCTATGCCGGCACCATGATGGGTTTGGGGGCCGACATCTCCGCCGAGCAGGCCGCGTTGCAGAACGCCTGGCAGGGTGACACCGGTCTGACGTATCAGGCCTGGCAGGTGCAGTGGAACCAGGCCATGGAGGACCTGGTGCGGGCCTATCAGTCGATGGCCAGCACCCACGAGGCCAACACCATGGCAATGCTGGCCCGCGACGGTGCCGAAGCCGCCAAGTGGGGCGGCTAGCCATCGGTTGCTGTCCGACAGTCTCGTAAATCCGGGTGCCTCATCAGAAGATCCCGGCCGGGATCGTCGGCGCCATGGCTCGCACCTCCGGATCGACCAGTAGGTTCAGCGCGCCCAACGTGCCCGGCTGCTGCTGAGCGAGACCGTCCACCACCGTCAGGAACCGTTGCTGCTCGGCACGGGCGATGACGCCCTCGGCCAGGCCGGAGAACTTCCCGATGTAGTCCTGACGCTCAAATGGCTTGGCGCCCAATGGGTGCGCGTCAGCAACGGCGATCTCGTCGACGATCACTTCCCCGTTTTGCATGGTCACTTCCGCACGGGCGCCGAAGGCTTTCTCCAGCGGGTCGCTGGAGTGATATCGCCTGGTCCACTCTGGGTCTTCGACGGTGGATATCTTGTGCCACAGTTCGACGGTGTCCGGTCGGTGCGCCCGCTCCGATGCGTACGACCGTTCATGGTGCCAACTACCGTCCTGCAGAGCCACCGCGAAGATGTACATCACCGAGTGGTCCAGCGTTTCACGCGAGGCGTCCGGATCCATCTTCTGCGGATCGCCTGCGCCGGTGCCGATTACGTAATGGGTGTGGTGGCTGGTGTGGAGCACGATGGTGGCGATCTGCTCGGCGTTGCCGATCCGCTTACGCATCCGGCGGGCCAGGTCGATCAGAGCCTGACTCTGATATTCCGCCGAGTGTTCTTTGGTGTAGGTGTCCAGGATGGCGCGCTTAGGTTCGCCCGGCTCAGGCAACGGGACCTGGTAGGTATGCCCGGGTCCCGACAGCAGCCAGGCGATCACGCCGTCCTCCCCCTCCCAGATGGGTGCCGGGGCACCTTCCCCGCGCATGGCGCGATCGACGGCTTCGATGGCGACCTTGCCGGCCCAGGCGGGAGCGTAGGCCTTCCAACTCGAGATCAATCCCTTCCGCGACTGCCTGGTGGACGTGGACAGGTGTAACGCCTGGCCTACCGCCTGGTAGATGGTCTCCTTGTCCAGCTTCAGCATGGTGCCCAACCCGGCCGCCACCGACGGTCCGAGGTGTGCGACGTGATCGATCTTGTGCTCGTGCAGGCAGATTCCTTTGGTCAGCCCGACCTGGATCTCGTAACCCGTTGCGATGCCACGGATTAAGTCGGCGCCGCTGATACCCAGATGTTGGGCCACGGCCACCAGAGCGGGAATGTTGTCACCCGGATGCGAGTACTCGGCGGCCAGAAACGTGTCGTGGTAGTCCAATTCGCGCACCGCGACCCCGTTGGCCCAAGCGGCCCACTCGGGCGCGTAGTCATCGTCGACACCGAACACCTTGGCTCCTCGTGCCGTATCCGGATGTGCCAGCGCCTGGGACCGTGCGACGGTGACCGGACGGCGCAGGAAGGAGGCCGCCGACACCGCGGCGTTGTCGATGATCCGGTTGATCACCATGGACTCGGCATCGGCAGGGACGGCCACCGGGTCCGCAGCGACCTCCGCGATCTTCCAAGCCAACTGCTCATTGCGGGGAAAATCGTCCGCGCTGCGCCGTGTTCGAACGTCGTGGATACGCACAGTCGCACAGTATGCAGAATGTCGATTGGCCGGCCCACAACCGCAATCTTGGGAGAAGCGGGCCAACTCGCACTTCTATCGGTGTAGCTTCCTGCTGGGACGTGCCACGGTCATCAAGGGAGTCAGGCATGACGGATGTCGACTATTGCGTGGTAGGTGCCGGATTCGCGGGGATGACGGCCGCGCTGCGGTTGAAACAAGCGGGTCGCTCGGTGGCTCTGCTGGAGGCCCGCGATCGGGTCGGTGGCCGCACCTTCACCGTGACCCGCGACGACGGGGTGTGGATCGACCGCGGTGGCGCCTGGATCGGCCCGGGCCAGGACCGGATCTACGCGATGATGAAAGAGTTCGGCGTACCGGAATACAAGCAGCACAACGACGGTGACGCGATGATGGTTGTCGACGGCAAGAAACACCGCTACGGCGGCAAGCTGCCGTGGACGATGAGCCCTTGGGCGGTGGCCAATCTCGGCGTGGCGCTGTTGCGGGTCGAGCAGATGTGCAAGGCAGTCCCCCGCGAAACCCCTTGGACGGCAAAGGATGCCACCGAGTGGGACCGGATGAGCGTCGGCGACTGGCTGGAACACAACGTGCCGTCCGCAGCGGCCCGCGAGATGCTGGACATGGCATTGGGCGGTACCTACACCTGCACGGCGTCCGAGGTGTCGATGCTGTGGATGTTGCTGCAGATGTCCTCCGGCGGTGGTCCTGGATTCGTCATCGGCGGCAAGGGCGGCTCTCAGGATGCCCGCCCGGTCGGCGGGATGGGTGCCGTCTATCGACCGATAGTGGCCGAGATCGGCGATGCGCTGCACTTGTCGCGTCCCGTGCGCGAGATCTCGCAGGACGCCGACGGGGTCACGGTCAGCGCCGACGGTCTGACGGTGCGCGCGCGACGGGTGATCGTGGCGATTCCGATGGCGATCGCCAGTTCGATCGTCTACGAGCCGACGCTGCCGGTGGACCGCGCAATGCTGAACCAGCGCATGCCAAGCGGTGCGGTTATCAAGATTTCCGTCGTCTACGACGAGCCGTTCTGGCGGGCCGACGGTTTCTCGGGCCAGTCGGCCGCGCCCGGCACTCCGGTGACGCTGAGCATCGACGCCTGCACCGACACCGGGGACCCGGGCATCATGTGCGCGATCATCGAAGGACCCGCAGCTCGGCGACTCACCCAGCTCGACGAAGCCGAACGCAGGGCGATCATCATCGGTGAGCTCGTCGACCGGTTCGGCGAAAAGGCAAGTACGCCAGCGGAATACCACGAACAGGACTGGACCCAGGAGCGGTATTCCGGCGGCGGGATGATCAGTCACACCGGCACCGGCGTACTGACCGAGTTCGGCTCGGCCCTGCGGGCACCGTGCGGCCGTGTGCACTGGGCCGGCACCGAGAGCTCGGCCGTGATGTGCGGGTGGATCGACGGTGCCATTCGGTCCGGAGAGCGGGCGGCGGCCGAGGTGCAGGCGGCGGATTAGGCTCTGCGGCGAAATCCTCTGTGGCGCTGGGTTATCCACAGTTGAAGCTTTATACACAGGTGTGTCTTCGGGGCCGGGGAGTTGTCGGTGCCGCTCCCTAGAATTTGGGGTATGGCAGCGAGCACGCGTGAAGAGATCGTGGAGGTCTTTGACGCACTCGATTCCGACGTGGATCGTTTGTGCGCGTTGTCCTTTGAGGTGTTCACCACCCCGGAGCGGATGCGGGCTCTGGAGCGCCTGGAGCGGGCAGCCCGCCAACTGCGCACACCCCAGCACGCGGTGATCAACGAACTCGCCGCCCAAGCCGCCGAGGAGGAGTTGGGCGGCAAGTTGCGCAGTGCGGTGGCTGATCGGTTGCGGATCTCTAAAGCCGAAGCCGGCCGCCGTATCGCCGAAGCCAAAGACCTCGGCGCGCGCCGGGCGCTGTCCGGGGAGGCGCTAGGGCCGCTGCTCACCGCGACCGCGACCGCTCAAGGTGCCGGGCTCATCGGTGATGAACACATCAGGTTGATCCGCAAATTCCTGGCGCACCTGCCCGACACGGTCGATGCGGGCACCCGCGCGGACGCCGAAGCCGACCTGGTCGACAAAGCCACCCACTTTCGGCCCGAACAAGTGCAGACCTATGCCCAGGAGGTAATGGCCTATCTGCACCCCGACGGCAACTACAGCGAGGAGGAACGCGCCCGCCGACGCGGCCTGGTGCTGGGTGAGCAGAAGTTCGACGGGATGTCGCGCCTGAGCGGGCTGGTCACCCCCGAGCTGCGGGCCGCGATCGAAGCGGCGTGGACGAAGTTGGCCGCACCCGGGATGTGTAACCCGAACGATGAGGCACCACGGGTGGACGGCGAACCCGACGCCGAGGAGG